>CAXMPL010000076.1:0-6343 GCA_964195125.1 uncultured Kiloniellales bacterium
GATGAGCCAGCCGGTCGTGGCCACACCATTCACCCTGGCCGGTGCCATGGCGCCTTCAACCCTGGCCGGCGCGCTCGCCCAGCAAAATGCCGAAGCGCTTGCCACCATCGTGCTCGTTCAGCTGGCCAACCGGGGTGCGCCCGCGGTGTATGGATCGTTCACTTCCAACGTCGACATGAAGTCGGGCGCACCGGCGTTCGGTACCCCGGAGTACACCAGGGCCGCGCTTGTCAGCGGCCAGCTGGCGCGCCGGTATGGGATTCCGTACCGGTCGTCGAACGCCACGGCGAGCAACGCGGTCGACGCCCAGGCCGCCTACGAGGCGCAGATGTCGCTGTGGGGCGCCGTCATGGGTCACGCCACGATGGTGATGCACGGTGCCGGGTGGATGGAGGGCGGACTTGTGGCGTCGTTCGAGAAGGTCGTCATCGACGTGGAGATGCTGCAGATGATGTCCGAGTTCATGCGGGGTCTCACCGTCGACGACGACGAGTTGGCGTTTGATGCCATCGCAGAGGTCGGTCCTGGCGGGCACTTCTTCGGGGCGGCGCACACCCTGGAGCGATACGAGAGCGCCTTCTATGCGCCGCTGGTTTCGGATTGGAGCAATTACGAGAGCTGGGCCGAGGCCGGCGGGGAGGACGCGGAGCGGCGAGCCAACCGAATCTGGAAGCAGGCGCTTGCCGACTACACGCCGCCGCCACTCCCCGACGACCGCGCCGCCGAGCTCGAGGAGTTCGTGGCAAGGCGCAAGGAGGAGGGGGGTGTCGGGTAGTCGCCTAACCCCACCGCGCCCATACCGACGGTGGGGCCCGGAAGATCAGGCCTTCAACCGGCGAGGCGCGATCCGAATCGAGACGGAGGCCGGGAAGCCCATCGACTAGGGCCTCGAGTGCTGCCGCTACTTCGAGTCGTGCCAGATGGATGCCGAGGCAGGCATGTGGGCCGCGGGCAAAGGCGAGATGCTGCTGAGCGTTCTTTCGGCGCAGGTCGAATCGATCGGGATCCAGGAACACCGCGGGATCTCGGTTGGCGGCCGCCAACGACACCCGGACCAGGTCGCCCTCGCCGATCGAGGCTCCGGCCAGCTCCACCGGGCGCGTGGCATAGCGGTCGACGACCGCAGCAGCGGGCTCGAGGCGCATAGCCTCTTCGACTGCGTTGGCTACCAGCGACCGGTCGGCTTCAACCTCCCTGAGTTGCTCGGGATGGTGCAGCAGGTACCAGAAGACGGTTGCCGTCGTGCTCTCCGACGTCACGATGCCACCAAACAGCAGCACGGCAACATTGGAGACTATCTCGTCCTCGGTGAGAGTGCCCGCCGCCCGTACCGGCGCCAACAGCGCACTGTCGGCGATGCTGGCGGCTACCGCCGAGCGCAACGCTTCGAACGCCGTTCGCCCCGTTTCCGGCACCTCACCGCCCGCCGTGACCGCATCGACGGCGGCGACGATCTCCTGGTACCACCCGAGCACCTCGGCGACGCCTACCCCCTCGAGGTCGAGGGCGTGGTTCATCACGTCCACCGACAGCGGTGCGGCGATCGAGGCCCGCAGGTCCGCCGACTCTCCCGGAGCGATCTCGGCAACGAGTCCATCGGCTCGCTGGCGGGTCCACTCCGAGAACCGAGCCCGGACCGGTCCGGACCGGAAAGGGTCGACGAAAGGTTCCCGATGCCTCTGATGCTCACTGCCGTCGAGCGACAGCATGCTCGGACCGATCACCTGTGCAGTCGAGAACCGGGGGTCATCGACGGTGAACGTCTCGGCGTCTCGCATCACGGTGATGCACTCGTCGCGCCGCGTCACCAGCCAGCCGTTGAACACGGGAAGCCACGAAACCGGCTGACGGCGTCGCAGCCGGGCAAGGACTGGATGGGGATCGGCGGCGAGGTCGCCGAGGGTGATCGAACCACCCTCCCCCGTCATGCCGGCATCCTTGAATGATCCACTTCCTCCATCCGCAAGGCCACCACCACACCCGAGGCGGCGGTAATGGCCGCTACCGCCCAGATCGCGGTCTCGGCATTGATGAGATCGGTCACGATCCCGGTGAGCAGCGCACCCACGGCAAACCCCAAATCGCGCCAGAAGCGGTAGACCCCGACCGCAGACGCCCGCCACACGGGGTGGGCGTGATCACCGATGGAGGCGAGCAGGGTCGGGTAGACGAAGGCGGTGCCGACGCCGAGCAGTGCCATTGCCAGCGCCCAGGTCGTGAAGGTGCCGCTGATCGCGATCGCGCCGATGGCGACCGCTTGAATCCACATGCCGGCGACGATCAGCGGCTTGCGCCCCACGCGATCGGACCACGCCCCGGTCAAGAGCTGCCCAAGGCCCCAGATCAGCGGGTAGATGGCGGCGAGGATGCCGATGCGCGCAATGCCGAGGCCGGCGGCGGCGAACACGAGCGGCAGCAGTCCCCATGCCATCCCGTCGTTGAGGTTGTTCACCAGCCCGGCCTGGCTTGCTGCGGACAGCGATGGCTCGGTGAAGGTCGTCTTGACGAAGACCTCGCGGGTTGACAGCCCAGGGCCCTCGATCTTGGGGTGCTGTTCCGCCTCGAAGTCGGCGAACGGTTTGGTCTCCCTCACGGCGATCGTTGATAGCCCGAGTCCGAGCACGGCGAAAGCGATGCCGAGGTAGAAGGGCTCTGGGCGGAGCCCTGCCTCGGCGGCGATGAAGCCGGTAGCGAGCGCTGTCAGCGAGACCGCCATGTAGCCGGCGGCTTCGTTGAACCCCATCGCCAGGCCTCGCTGCTTTGGCCCGGCGAGATCGATCTTCATGATCACGGTGGTCGACCAGGTGAGCCCCTGGTTCACTCCAAGCAGCACGTTGGCCAGTACCACCCAGCCCCAGGCTGGTGCCCAGATCAGCAACAGCGGGATCGGCAGCCCGATGATCCACCCCGCTACCAGGACCGGCTTGCGTCCTACTCGATCGGAGAGGGCACCTGCGGCGAAGTTGGTGACCGCCTTTACCAGCCCGAACGCGACGATGAAGGTGAGTGCGACGGTGAGCCCGGTGAGGCCGAACTCGTCCTTGGCCAGCAACGGGAGCACGGTGCGCTCCTGGCCGATCATGCCGCCGACGAACACATTGACGACAACCAGGAGGGTGAACTGTGCCCAGTTGGCTCGCAGTCCGAGCCGGATCGGTCTGGCCGCCGAGGTCACGCCGGTTCGGTGAGGCTGCGAGCGAGCTCGGTGGGGCCGGCGCTTGTGGCGGCAACATCGGCGATACCGGCACGGCGTATCAGGCTGGCCGCGGTCATCGCCCGCTGCCCGCTTCCGCAATGGGTCACCGCCCCAGGGGGAACCTCGCCGAGCAGCGCCTCGATCGAACCGACCTCGAGGTTGATCGCACCCGGCACCGACTCCACATCCCACTCGCTGTGCTGGCGAACGTCGACGAGCGAGGTGTCGCCGGTGATCTCGCCGGCGCCGACCAGCTCTATCTGCTCCAGGGGCCTGCCCGATGCTGCCCAGGCGTCGGTGCCTCCGTCGAGATAACCGCCGAGGTTCTCGTACCCGACGTTGAGCGCATGACGCACCGCGCTGCTGAGATCCTGGTCTGGATCGGCGACGAAGACGAGGGGGCGATCCGGATCGACGACCCACCCCAACCACGTGGCGAACGAGCTTCGCAGCTCGATAGACAGCGAGCCCCGGATGTGACCATAGCCGAATCGCTCGACCGGTCGGACGTCGATCACCTCGGCGCCGTCGGCGATCAGCATCTCGACGTCGTCGGCCGACAACCGATTGAGCTCTGGGGGCAGCGTCCCGTATACGACCGGTCCGGACTGGTTGACCTCGCGGAGCCTGAGGAAGTAGGAGGGATACGTGCCGAGCCCGCCGAGGAGGCTTGCGACAAACTCGTCCTCGTCGGTGATCTGGAGCAGCGGGTTGTCCGTGCGCTCCCGCCCGATCGTCGTCACCCGGTCGCCGGTGGGCGCCACCGAGCAGAACGAGCCGGCGCCATGGGTGGGGAACACGGGCAGGTCCTCAGGCAACACGAGCAGCCGTTGGTGGATCGAGCGGAAGGCGGCCCGTGCCAGCTCCTCGGTGAGATCCGGCGAGACCAGATCGGTGCGGGCGATTCCCCCTGCCATGAGCGTGCCCCCGGAGAACAGCGCCTTTGGCGTGCTCCCATCGACGAGGAGATAAGCCACATGCTCGGGCGTGTGCCCTGGCGTGGCGATCACCTGCAAGACGAGGCCGCCGAGGTCGATCTCATCGCCGTCCATGATGGGCCGATGGGTGAAAGCGAGCTCGGAATCTGCCGGTGCCAGCAGGTTGGCGCCAGCTGCGGCGAGCTCCCGGCTCCCCGAGACAAAGTCGGAGTGGAGGTGCGTCTCGGCCACCCAGCGCAACCGCAGCCCCCGATCTTCTGCAGCGCCGAGATAAGGGGCGGGATCGCGTTCCGGGTCGATGACTAGGCCCTGCCCGTCCCCGAGGTCGAGCACGTACGAGCTGTTGCCAAGCCCATAGTCGATGATCGGCTCGATCTCCATTGGTTCTCCTGAGAGGGAATGAGTGTACGCGAGTTGACCACGCTGACCGGCGTTCCAGCGATCGCCGCCACTGGCGGTCCGTAGACTGAGGTGATGGCCGAACCCGACTTCCGATCCCGGCCGATGCGACGCCGCACCGCCGAGGTGCACGCCGGCCAAATCCCGGACCCGACCACAGGGGCTTCGACTCCCAATCTGGTCATGTCGTCGACGTTCGTGGTCGACGAGCCGTTGTCATTCTCCGCGCTCGACCAGCCCGACGACCCACCGTTCATCTACACCCGCTGGGACAACCCCACGGTGCGCCAGCTCGAACATAAGCTGGCTGCGCTCGAGGAAGGCGAGGCAGCCGCCGCGTACGGCTCTGGGATGGCCGCCACTGCCGCCGTCCTCTTCAGCACGCTCCACACCGGGGACCGGCTCGTCATCAGCGACACCACCTATGCGGGAACCGCCGAGCTGAGCCGCGACACCCTGCCCCGCATGGGAATCGAGGTGGTCCCGGTGGATACTTCCGACCTCGACGCCGTCGGGCAGGCGATAGGCTCGCAGGCCAGGCTGGTGTGGGTGGAGACCCCGGCCAATCCCATTCTGCGGCTCACCGACATTGCAGCCCTTGCCGACCTCGCCCACAGGGCCGGCGCCCAGCTGGCGGTCGACAGCACGTTTGCCACCCCGGTGGCGACGCGTCCGCTGACGCTGGGAGCCGATTACGTCATCCACTCCCTGACCAAGTATCTGGGCGGCCACGGCGACGCCATCGGCGGGGCCGTGGTGGCGAGCCGCGACGAGATCGCCAGGCTGCGCACCGAGGCCACGATCCACTACGGCGGCGTGCTCAGCCCATTCAATGCATGGCTGATCGCCCGCGGGATAGGAACGCTGAGCCTGCGGATGGCCGCCCACGAGGCCGGTGCCCTTGCCCTCGCCGAATGGCTGGAACGTCACGAGGCGGTGGGCACGGTGATCTACCCGGGCCTGGAATCGCATCCGCAGCACGCCCTGGCCAGGAAGCAGATGGAGAACTTCTCAGGGATGCTCACCTTCCAGGTCACCGACGGTGAGAAGGTGGCGGCCAAGATGATGAAAGGTCTCGAGGTCATCCACTACGCCGTCTCGCTCGGCCACCACCGCAGCCTCATCTACTGGCTGCCGACGGATGAGCTGATGGCCACCTCCTACCGGCTCGATGGAGACCAGCTGGCCTCGTACCGCAGCTATGCCGGTGACGGCATCTTCCGGTTCTCCGTTGGACTCGAAGACCCCGAGGACCTCATGGAGGACCTGGCAACCGTCCTCGGGTAGCGGGCTCGTCAATTCCCGGCCTGGCCACCGTCACCCGGCTGCTCGAGGGTTCTTCTTCGGACGCCAGCTCGTCCTTCGGGATGCCGCGCATGGCGGATGCGATGTCTGCGATCGCGGCGCGGAAGGTGGCGTTGCCGAGGTCGAGATCCTCCTCGAGTTGACACTGGCGCAGATCGACCCAGCGCGGATCACCTCGGAACGCGCCACGCAGGGCCGGTGGAGCGGCCGTCGACTCCGGGTCGATGTCGTCCCCGGCCCAATGAAAGGTGCCGTCGGAGACCACGGGGATGATCCGTTCGGCGTCCTTGGTTTCGAGCCAGTACCCGATCTCGTTGTTGACCCAGGCCGGAGCGAGTCTGAAGGCGGTCCAGCTGATGCTCGGCCATGCGTCCGCGCAGATAACCCTGGACCGGTATTCACACCTCTATGAAGACGACCTTGAAGACCTCGCAGATTCGATGGATGCCCGGTACGGTGCGGCCCAGGTGCGGCCCAAGTCCGAATCTCAGGACATTGTCAACTT
>CAXMPL010000077.1:0-2267 GCA_964195125.1 uncultured Kiloniellales bacterium
CCTGCTCGAGGCCGGTGAACTGTGCGTCAGCGACCTGGCCGCGCTGGTCGATGTCAGCGAATCCGCCACCAGCCACCAACTCAGACAGCTACGTCTGGCCGGTCTGGTTCACTCCCGCAAACAAGGCCGCGAAGTTTTCTATCGGATTTTCGACACCCATGTGCGGCTGCTCCTCGACGTGGCCGTCGAGCACTATCTGCACGACCACCCGGAGCACCGTTGAGCGCCACCCACACCCACATCCCTCGGGCGGGACGGCGCCACCTGCGGCCGCTGTCGATTGCGTTCGCGCTGATCGTGGTGTTCATGGGCGTCGAATTGGTCGCCGGGTTCCTCACCGGGTCGTTGGCGTTGATCTCAGATAGCGGACACATGGCTACCGACGCCCTTGGGATGGGTATGGCGCTGGCGGCGATCGCGGCCGCCGACAGGAAAGGCACCGGCGGCAGCCGTACCTACGGGCTGTACCGGTTGGAGATCCTCGCTGCCCTTGCCAACGCGGTGCTGCTGTTCGGCCTCGCCGCCTTTGTGGTCTATGAGGCCATCCGGCGCCTCCAGCAACCAACCGAGGTTCTGACTACCCCGATGCTGATCGTCGCCTTGGTCGGACTGATCGCCAACTTGGTCGCATGGCGACTGCTACGCCCGGGCGCTCGAGAGTCGATCAACATCGAAGGCGCCTATGTCGAAGTGCTCGCCGACGTCGCCGGCTCAATCGGGGTCATTGCAGCTGCCCTCATCATGATCCTCACCGACTGGCCGTACGCCGACCCTCTCTTTGCGGCACTGATCGGGGTACTCATCCTCCCCAGAGCCTGGCGCCTCGGGTATCGGGCGCTGCGCGTGCTCGTGCAAGCCGCACCCACCGGGCTCGAGCTCGACCTGGTCCGCGACGATCTCTCCGCGATACCCGGTGTCGTCGACGTCCACGACCTGCACGTCTGGACCCTCACCTCCGACATGGTTGTCGCCACCGTCCACCTCATGACAACGAGCACAACGGATCCCCACCCCGTCCTCGATCAAGCCCGAAGCATCCTCCAAGACCAATACCACATCGCGCACGCAACCCTCCAAGTCGAACCCGACACTCACCACGGCTGCTCAGCCGTCACCTGGTAGCGCCGATCACCCAATCCACGCGACAACGCGCCCGACCCGAGACGCCGCGTTCATGCTCGTCGACAGCTGATCTGAGCGCGGTGTACCGCGTCGACCAGGGGCGTGGCCCATCACACTCGGCTGGATCGAGCATCGGAGGGTGCCGGTCTTGTCGCGTGTGAATCAGCGAAGGTGACTGACAGCGAGGTCGGAGACACCGGGCGCCGGTGATGCGCGTTCTTCGCTCGGGCACCATAGGGTGCGGTAATCAGCACGGGGGTGTCATTGCCGGCGAAACCCATCGGTGAGATCGTGCTCGATCTCACCGAGATCGTAGAACGGGCGCGAGCGAGCAAGAGTCGTATCGGATACTTCGCCGCTATGTATCGCAAGGTCACGCTGGCGATAAAGGAGGCCATCGACGCCGGCGAGTTTGAGGATGCCGAGCGAATGTCACGGCTGGATGTGGTTTTCGCCCAACGGTATATCCGCGCATCTGCCGAGTTCACGGCGGGTAAGCAGCCCACGGATTCATGGCAGGTTGCGTTCGACGGTGCCGGTAAGTGGCGACCGATCATCATTCAACACCTGCTCACCGGGATGAATGCCCATATCAACCTCGATCTGGGGATAGCCGCCGCCACTGTGGCGCCCGGCGCCGAACTGGCGGCGTTGGAGGGCGACTTCAACACGATCAACGCCGTGCTCGGTCGCTTGGTCGAAGGGTTCACCGCCGACATCGCCGAGGTATCGCCGTGGATCGGGCTGCTCGATCGGATGGGTGGCCGTGCCGATGACGCTCTGGTCAATTTCAGCATCGGGGTCGCCAGGATTGAGGCCTGGAGCCTCGCTGGGCAACTCGCTCCGCTGTCGGAGCCGGAGTGGGAGAAGGTCGTCGCCGCCCGCGACCAGTGGACTGCAGGCTTCGGTGAGTTCTTGCTCCACCCTGGCTGGATTTTCAGTAGTGGGCTTTGGGCAATCCGCATCCGGGAGAGCAGCAACATCGTGCGGGTCATCGACGTCCTGAGCAACTGAGGGCGCGGGCGCGAAACAGGCTCGGTTGGGTGGCGCGGTGAGACCGGCGGAGGATGGCTAGCCGCTGTGGAGCTCGACGTCTGGGAATGCCCCGACGAAGGCGAACCAGAACGTGGTCCGGCTCGGGAACG
>CAXMPL010000078.1:0-5353 GCA_964195125.1 uncultured Kiloniellales bacterium
CTGTTAATCCGCGTGTCGTGGGTTCGAGTCCCACCCCCGGAGCCAGAGGAATCCTTCGGTGGAACGATACCCGACCGGATCCGATGCACGCTCGACCACATCGAGCCGCTCTTCGCCGAAGAAGGCATCGACCGGCCTGGCTCAAGGCTGGAGTCGAGGTCCGCCTTCGTCGATTGCCGCCTGGACGATGCGAGTGATTCGCTTCTGCCGGGTGGCGGCTCGGCTGGCGTCGGCGAGGACTACCAGAGACTCCTTGCGCCTCGAAGGGCGCAACGCCTCCCATGCAGCCAACGCGTCGTGCGCCTACAACGCCTCCTCGAGGTCGGCGGGCAGCTCCGGCATCCGATCGCTGGTGTCGAGCCGTACGCGGACCTCCACTCGATCGCCCGGTCCTTTCCCGATGGCGCTGCGTACCTGGCCGTCGAGGTATAGGCGATGGCGACCCTCTCCAACCGGCACAAGGGTTGCCGTCAGGGGAACACCGTCAGCGTCCCCACCACCGGCACATGGCTGCGGCTCCCGAACGCACGAGACACGGACGCCGGAACATCCATCGCGACGTTGATGATGTGCGGATAGTTCGATGCGAGCTCGTACAGCTCCCCCTCGAAGCCCAGCTCACCTGTATCGGCCACCCGAACCCCTCGGTTCGGATCGGCCCATGAATCTACAGGACGGGCCCGAGAGCGGTGAAACGACGCACGCCCACGGCGGCGCTGCAGGGTTCAGGCCCCTATCGGCGTGGCCGTTGCCACCATCGACGTTGCGGTTCTTCTACGACGAGGCGTTTACGAAGCTCGCCCAAGCGACCCCGCAGCGGTTGGCCAGCGATATCGGCCTTGACATCCGCCTCGATTTCAACGGTCTCCGGCTCGTTGAGAGGCTCGGAGCTCACGATCGGTTGAGCCGTTACCGCATCACTGGACGAGTCCGGCTCAGGGACCTGGCCTCCCCACCTGGCCTCTACATCCTTGAGACGCACCAGCCAGGGCGAGTTGGGAGAGTCGCCGCTTCGATGACCGTCGATGGCGCCGGCTTTGACCGCGCGACGGATTGTCTTGGATGACACCCCAACAGCAGAGGCGGCGACAGCCAGGGTTGCCCACGGCGATCCGGCCGCATCTGGACTTTCGGCGCTGGATTGGTGATCCACGTCCTGATCGCTGCGTTGCTCCCGTGGCGCACCGAGGTCGGCGGGTTCAATCATTGGATCATTATCGCTCTGGTTTTCCAGCATCCAAGCATTCAGCGATCCCAAGAAACTCCCACGCCACCTCGATCCTCGACGACCGGTCCATATGTGCTTGCTGGGAGGCTCTCTCGCCTACATTGCCGGATCGGGTAAACCGCATCCGATTTTTATCGATGTCTCGCCAGAGTTTGCGATGCCTGGATCAGTATTGGCTGTCAACGGCCTGAGACGTCGATCCAGGTGATCAGTATTGGACGGACTCGGCCTCTTCGTATAGCTCAATGCGAGGGGCGTTCGTCACACCCGCCCGGTCCATCGCGGCCTTCAGGTCAGGGCTCTCGATCATGCCGTTGGCCGCCTCAACGGATTCGAACCCGGCAACGACGGCAACGGTGTTTGGATCACTCACCAGCCGGTTGACGCGGGCGAACAAAGCGCCAAAGCTTCCGGGGTTTCGCTCGTCGTAGACTGACTTCCACGCCTCATAGTCGGCGACCGAGTGCTGGATAGCGACGACAATCATTCGTACCACTCCTTGTGCTCCGCCCGACCGTGCTGCCGGACCTCCCCTCACCCTACCGATCCGGCGCGCCGACGGTCATGCCGTTGCGCGATCGTGCGCGCATTCCCGAGTCAAATGGCCTCGCCGGTCGAGCGCCCGTATCGGTACACATGCGCCATTTGGCTCTTCGGCCGGGCCGCATGTCCTATGGCGCACGGCACTGGGTGAGTCCCCGCGATCTCCTCGGGCCACTTTCTCTCCAGCGCGGCCGGTTCCTCTGCACCAGGCGGTACCGCCTCGGTGGCTATCCCGCGGTCCGCGAGGGAAACCGACTGACTCGGCGAGTGTGGTCGTCTTCAGTCGAGGTGCCTCTCGAGGTGTGCGTTCTCGATGATGGTCGCGGTGATCTCCTCGATCGAGAGTGCCGTCGTGTCCAGCGTTTGGATCCGCTTCGTGCGATACAGCCGTTCTGCGATCTCGACCTCTTGTCCGCAGCGCTCGAGGGAGGCGTAGGAACTGTCTGGTTTGCGTTTCTGCCGGATCTGGAAGAGGCGCACCGGGTTGATCGTCAGCCCGAACAGACGGTCCGTGTGGGCATGAAGCGCCTGGGGGAGATGATGGTCGTCGAGTGACTCGGATGTGAGCGGGAAGTTGGCAGCACGGATGCCGTATTGCATCGCAAGGTAGAGGCAGGTCGGCGTCTTGCCGACGCGTGATGGGCCGATCACGATGACCTCGGCGTCTCGATAGTGCTCGAGTCCGAGCCCATCGTCGGTGATGAGGGCGTAGTCGACGGCGTCGAGGCGCACCTGATACGTCGCCGTGCTGCCGATGCCGTGGTAGCGGCCGACGGTGGCGCTGGGCTGTACGCCGAACTCTGCGGTCAGGGTATCGACGAAGATCTCGAACAGGTCCAGAACGAGACCGTTGGCGCGTTGCAGCGTCCGCCACAACTCGGGGTCGATGATTGTGCTGAAAACGATGGGCGCAGGGCCGGTGGCAGCTATGTCGTCGATCTCCTTGACCAGCGCCTCGACCTTGGCGGTGTCGTCGACGAATGGTCGTGTGACATAGTGCGCCTCGATGCTGTCAAATCGTGCGATGAGACTGTGCGCCATCGCTTCCGCGGTCACCCCGGTGTGATCGGAGACGCAGAGCACGGTGCGGCCGGGACGGGACGGGCTCATGAATCAGCGAGAGCCAGCCAGGTCTCGAGCACGGAGTCGGGGTTGAGCGAGATGCTGTCGATCCCCTCCGCGGCGAGCCAGGTAGCGAAGTCGGGATGATCCGATGGCCCCTGGCCACATATCCCGATGTACTTGCCGTGGGTGCGACAGGCGTTGATCGCTAGCGAGATGAGGGCTTTGACGGCAGGGTCTCGTTCGTCGAAGAGATCTGCTACCAGCCCCGAATCGCGGTCGAGCGCCAGCGTGAGCTGGGTGAGATCGTTCGATCCGATCGAGAACCCGTCGAAATGTTGGAGGAACTCCTCGGCGAGGATGGCGTTGGACGGGATCTCGCACATCATGATGAGCCGGAGCCCGTTGCGACCCCGCTCGATGCCGTGGCCGGAGAGGGCGGCGACCACAGATTCTGCCTGCGCCACCGTCCTCACGAACGGGACCATTATCTCGACGTTGGTGAAACCCATATCGTCGCGCACCGCGCGCAGCGCCTCGCATTCGATGGCAAATGCCTCGGCGAACTCGGCGGCGACGTAGCGTGATGCCCCGCGGAACCCGATCATCGGGTTCTCCTCGACTGGCTCGAACAGCTCTCCGCCGAGGAGGTGGGCGTACTCGTTCGACTTGAAGTCGGAAAGACGCACGATGACGGGTTTCGGTGCGAAGGCGGCGGCGATGGTCGCCACACCCTCCTTTAGTTTTTCGACGAAGAAGGTGCGCCCGTCCGCATAACCAGCAATGCGTCTGTCGATTTCCTGTCTCACGTCGTCGGCCAGGCCCGTCGGCGCCAGCAGGGCGCGGGGATGCACACCGATGACGTTGTTGATGATGAACTCGACCCTGGCGAGGCCGACGCCGTGATTGGGGAGGCGTGAGAACGCAAACGCACGATCGGGATTGGCGACATTCATCATCACCTTCACCGGAACCGGCGGCATAGCATCCAGTTCGATACGCAGCACGTCGAAGTCGAGGGCTCCCTCGTAGACGAACCCTGTGTCCCCCTCGGCGCACGACACCGTCACCTTGATGTCGTCAACGAGGCGCGAGGTGGCGTCGCCCGTGCCGACCACAGCGGGGATGCCGAGCTCTCTCGCAATGATCGCTGCATGACAGGTCCGCCCGCCCCGGTCGGTGACGATGGCGGCCGCCCGCTGCATCACCGGTTCCCAATTGGGATCCGTCATGTCGGCCACGAGGACGTCACCCTCTTGCACCCTGTGCATTTCGTCGGGATGGCGGACTACCCGGACCGGTCCGACGCCGATGCGCTGACCGACGCTACGCCCGGTGACGATGGCAGTGGCCGCGGTGCGCAGGCTGAAACGCTCGAGAGTTCTCCCCGTGCTGCGACTCCGGACCGTCTCCGGCCTCGCCTGGAGAATGTACAGAGAGCCGTCGACGCCGTCCTTCGCCCACTCAATGTCCATCGCCCGTCCGTAGTGCTCTTCAATGGCAACCGCCTGTCGCGCAAGCTCAGAAACCTCACCATCATTCAATGAGAAGGTTGCCTGCGCCTTCGGTGGAACTGCAACCGTGACCACCCCGGCCTCGTCACCAAACGTCATCTTCTCCCGCTTCTCACCAAGCCGACGCCGGAGGATCGCATGACGCCCGGCGAGCAGGGCCGGTTTCGACACATAGAACTCGTCGGGTTCGATCGCCCCTTGCACCAACAGCTCGCCCAGCCCGTACGACGAGGTGATGAATACCACGTCCTCGAACCCGGACTCGGTGTCGATCGTGAACATCACGCCGCTGGCTCCCTCACCCGCCCGCACCATCTGCTGGACCCCGACCGAGATCGCGACGTCGGTGTGCCCGAAGCCGCGATGCACGCGATACGCGATCGCCCGGTCGTTATACAACGAGGCGAACACAGACCGCACCGATCGCAGGACCGGCTCGACGCCGCGAATATTCAAAAAGGTGTCCTGCTGGCCGGCAAACGAGGCATCGGGAAGATCCTCCGCGGTGGCCGACGAGCGTACCGCGACGGCCAGCTCGCCGGCGACGCCGTCCGTCATTGCCGCGTACGCCTCGCGGATGTCCCGCTCCAGATCCGTCGGCAATGTCCCAGCCTCTATGAGGCTGCGGATGTCACGGCCCGCGCTGGCGAGCGCAACGACGTCTTCGGCGTCGATCTTGGCGAGAAGACCATCGACGTGCTCGCCGAGGCCATTGAAAGCCAGAAACGACCGGTAAGCCGTTGCCGTCGTGGCAAACCCACCGGGTGTGGTGACACCTGTCCCGGCAAGTTTCGACAGCATTTCACCTATCGACGCATTCTTCCCGCCCACCTCATCGACGTCGCCCATGTCAACGGAATCCAACCAGCGGATCGTCTGAGTCAACGCCCTCCTCCCTCAGCTGATGCCTGACGTGAACTGGCACATCCGCTGGAGTCGCGGTCCACGGAAAAGGACGCGCCGACGCGAGAGTACTGACCCGCATCAATCGTGAATATCCCCATCC
>CAXMPL010000079.1:0-20468 GCA_964195125.1 uncultured Kiloniellales bacterium
GCTCGGCGCCGGACGTGGTCAACGCGGCCGACGGCAGGGCCGGGGTTCTCATCGACGCGGTATGTCCTCTGGTCACCAAGGTACATCACGAGATGCGCAGAATGAGCAGCGAGGGCTACGACATCATCTACGTCGGCCACGACGGCCACGACGAGGCAATTGGAGCCCTGGCCGAGGCCCCGGGCGTCGCTGAGCTGATAGATCCACGTGTCGGGCTTGGTTCGTTCACCCCTGCCGATGACGGCAAGGTGGCATTGCTGGCTCAGACGACGCTGGGAGTCTACGAGTGGGAAGGTGTTCTTGATGAGGCACGGAATCGCTTTCCTGCGCTGAAGACTGCGAGAAAGAGCGACCTCTGCTACGCCACTACGAACCGACAGGCGGCCATCGAGCGCATCGCCGAGGTGGCACCCGTCATCCTCGTAGTTGGATCGGAGAACTCATCCAACACCCAGGCGCTGGTGCGGGTGGCCAGGAATGCTGGCGTCGAAGCCCATCGCATAGACGGCCCTGGCGACATCGACCCATCGTGGTTGGAGGGGATCGACGTCGTCGGCGTCAGCGCAGGGGCGTCCGCGCCCGACCTGCGTGTGCAGGCGGTAATCGACGCGGTAGCACCGACCGAAGGGGTCGAACGGCTGAGCGTGACCGACGAGGACGAGTACTTTCCTCTCCCGCCTCGCCTGCGCTCCTTTGTTGCCACGCTGCAGGCCCTGGTTGAGGGGGGGTTCGCGTCGCGCGACCTCGGGGCGTCCGGACCCATCGATGAGGATCGGGACTGGGGTGCGACCGAGGCGCTGGAGTTGATGGAGGTTTAGAGAAGTCGCGAGTCGCGAGTCGCAAGCAAGAGTCCTCCGTGGTATCGACTGCGCAGTCGGCGGCTGCTTCGAGCAAGTCGCCTAAGTCGATCCGTATTCGACGGCTGCTTCTAGGAGTTCGGTAAGCGGGTCGCCGAGCTTGTCATCCCACTCGTCGATCACCATGTAGCGCAGCTGGGTGCCGTCCCCTTCGAGCAAGCCGTCAGGATCGGGGAGCTCCACGCCGTGTTCGAATCCCAGCTTCACCGACTCCTCCCCAGGAAAGATGCCGGCAACGTAGCCGCCGTCAGGGTCGTGGTACCCGAGACCGTGCCAGCCGATATTCACTTTCTCGGTAGCCAACGGCAGGGCGGAGCGAACCACGGCGCGCAGGGTCTGGGTCAGGCCGATGACCTCAGGGTTGTGGTCGGCGAGAAGAGATGACAGCGTCAGAGCCTGCGCCTCGGTGACGTGGCGGAGCACAAGCTCTGTGACCCGGTCCGCGGACAGGAGTCCGGTGTCGACGACAACCGCGTCGCTTGCCGGATGCAGCGGGGATGCTTTGCGGGTCGAGTCGGCATGGTCCCTTGCTGCAAGCTCGGCGGCGATCGCAGCCACGTCCATGCCTGCGGCCTCCGCATCTGTGGCCCGCCTGGCAGCCCTGACCTTGGGGGTTGCGGTGAGATATACCTTCACCTCGGCGTCTGGGAAAACAACGGTCCCGATGTCGCGACCATCGACCACTCCGGAGTCGCCCCGATTCCATAACCAGGATCGTTGTAGATCCACGACCCGCTCCCGAACGTGAGGGTGCACGGCCACTGCGCTCGACGCCGCCGTTACCTCGCGTGATCGGATGGCGGTGGTTACATCCTCGCCGTCCAGAGATACGGTTCCATTGTCGAAGGAGAGGGTGACGGCATCGAGCGCCTCGAGAACGTCCCCTTCCGCATCGGGATCGCCGCCGCGACGCAGCGTGGCCAGCGCCGCCGCTCGATAGGTCGACCCGGTCTCAAGGTGAGGAAGGTCGAGCGCTTCGGCCACAAGCCCGGCGACAGTCGACTTCCCTACCCCGCCGGGTCCGTCGATCGTGATGACCACACAGCCTCCAACGTGTCGAAGAACGTCGGCCAGGATACGGCTGCGGCGGACTCACCCTCGATCGTCACCGGTCCATTGGCTCCGGTAGCCGCCACCCCCGCGCTCATGGCGATCCGGTGGTCACCTGCCGCATCGACGGTGCCCCCCTCCAGAAATCCGGTCCCAAGCACCTCGAAACCGTCTGCGGTGGGCTCAGCTCCTCCACCAAGGGATCGGATCATGGCGACGGTGGAATCGATCCGGTCGCTTTCCTTGACTCGAAGCTCAACTGCATCTCGGACCACGGTGACGCCTTCGGCGTAGGCAGCGAGCACAGCGACGATCGGAAGCTCATCGATGGCAGCCGCCGCCAACCTTCCCGACACCTCGGTTGCCGTCAAACCCACCCCGGTCACCGAGACCACACCAACCGGGTCTCCGTGGATCGCACCGGTGACTTCGGCCTGCACCTCCGCTCCCATACGTTCCAGAATCGATAGGAACCCCAGCCGCCCGGGGTTCAACGAAACGCCGGGAGTCGCTACCTGAGAGCCGTCGATGATGGCGGCCGCCGCCCATAGGTAGGCGGCGCTCGATGGATCTGCCGGGATCTCGTACTCGGTAGCAGGGATGGGTCCCGGGTCGATCCGGAACCTGCCGTCACCGAGTCGCTCTCCGAGACCGAAGGTCTCCAGCCAGCGTTCCGTGTGGTCCCGAAAACCTCCAGGCCCGTCGATGGTGGACACCCCTTCCGCCTGGATGGCGGCGAACTCGAAGGCGGTGCGCACCTGGGCCGATGCGAGATCGATCACGACGTCGGCACCGCGGAGCCGTCCGCCGCCGGTGACGACCGGAGGAACGCCACCCGCGCTCGTCTCGATGTTGGCGCCGAGGGCGCCGAGCGGTCCAGCCAACCGATCCATCGGGCGGCGCATCAGCGATTCGTCTCCGACCAAGGTGGTGCGGAAGGCCGACCCTGCGGCGGCGCCGGCGAGGAGACGCATCGTGGTGCCCGAATTGGCGCAGTCGATAGGGTCGTCAGGGGCAATCCACCGGCGCCCCGTGATCCGGTCCCGAGTGGCCTCGACGCCGTACTGTCGGATCGCTCGCAAGGTGGTAGCGACATCTGCTCCCGGAGCGAGGCCGGTGAGCCTGCTCTCGCCGTCGGCCATCGCCGCCAGCAGCAGGGCTCGATGCGAGAGGGACTTGTCTCCGGGAACCTGTACCCCGGTGGCGAATACGCCCTCAGGCGGGGTGATCACCCGGGTATCGGGGTCAGCCATGCTCATCGTCTCCCGCTGCGGCGTACAGCTCTCTGATCTCAACGATGGTCAGCGGACGTGAGCTGCCCGGAGCCAACCGGCGATCGCGCAGCGGCCCGATTGCAGTGCGAGTCAATCGCTGCACTGGGTGCCCGGCGGCGGCCAGCATGCGGCGCACGATCCGATTCCTGCCCTCCCCCATCACCACCTCGACGATCGATGCCTCCTGATAGCTGTCAACGAGCTTGGCGCTCACCGCGACGGCCGGACCGTCATCGAGCATGACACCGTCGGTGAGTCTGCGAAGCACGGCGGGGTCGACTTGGCCGTCGACCATCGCCACATAGGTCTTGTGCACACCGTAGCGAGGGTGGGTGAGACGCAGGGTCAGGTCACCATCGTTGGTCAAGATGATGAGCCCCTCGGAGTCGACGTCGAGCCTTCCCACCGGAAAGATCCGCGGCTCGTCTGGAACCAGGTCGGTCACAATCGGCCTCCCTTGCGGATCGCTGGTTGTGGTGACCACACCAGGTGGCTTGTACACGAGATACGAGGCAAGGCCAGGTGCCACCGGAAGCGGGACACCGTCGATCCGGATCTCGGCGCTTGCCGGATCGGCTTGTTGTCCCAGGTGGGCGGGAACCCCATCGACCGTGACCCGCCCCGCCTCGATAAGTCGCTCCGCGGCTCGTCTGGATGCAAAACCCGACCGGGCGATCAGCTTGTGAATCCGTTCGATGATTCCTCCGGGCGGAACGGGCGCTCCAGCGTCTCGACGACCTCAGCCGGCGGCACATGGTCGGCCAGCGGCGGTAGTTCGCCAAGCGAGTTGACACCGAGCTTTTCCAGCATCAGGTCGGTGGTCCCGTACAACAAGGCCTGTCCGGGGCCGGGTGCATGGCCGATTTCCTGAACGAGCCCGCGACGTTGCAGGGTTTGCAGCGCCCGCTCCGAGTCGACCCCGCGGATCTCTGCGACCTGGCCACGAGACACCGGTTGTTTGTAGGCCACCACCGCCAGCGTCTCCAGCGCTGCGTTGGAGAGCCGGGTCGCCTTCTCCGATGCGGCGAACCGCTCCAGGTACGGCTTGGTCTCTGGCGTCGTGTATAGCCGCCAGCCGCCACCGACCTGTCTCAGCACCAGCCCTCCTTCGCGGGATGCCAGCTCCTCCTGGATCTCTGCCAGGGCCTCGGCCACCTGATCGCGGGGGATCTCGAGAACCTCGGCGAGGTCGGTCTCGGACAAGGGTGTCTCTGCGACGAACAGGATCGCCTCGATGGCGGCGCCTACCCCACTCACTGCGCCTCCTCTCCTCGCATCAGCGAGTCGAATCTCTCGGCGGCCTCTGTCTCGGAATACCCGACAATGATCGGCGCGAATCGGTCTTCTTGCGACACGCGGACGATCCCCCAACGCGCCAACTCGAGCAGGCCGAGGAAGTAGGCGACGACCTCGAAGGAGCTGGTGCAATGCACGACGAGGTCTTCGAAATCGGTCTCTACGGCGCCTGCCATTCGCGCCTGAAGGTCGACGATCGCTTCCTGGACCGACGGCAGCTCCATCGCTAGATGGTCTGTGTCCGGCTCGTCGTAGGCATCGGCAAAAACGCGAGCGGCGATGATCGCCAAACCGGTGGGGTCGACGCGAAGCACCAGCCTGGGCGCCGGGGGTGTCACGTCCTCGAGCCCGACCATACGGCCGACGAACCGAGCGTTGGCCTCGATGCGGTGCCCCAGCACCGCGGCGACATCCTTGAAGGTGAGGTTGATCAGCAGTCGTGCCAGCAGCCGATCCCGCTCCCCGGCGAAGGCGAGCTCATCGTCGAGGTCGAGTGCTTGATCATCCGGCAAGAGGTGGCGGGCCTTGATCTGGATGAGTGTCGACGCGATCAACAAAAACTCGCTCGTCACCTCGAGCTCGAGATCGCGCATCACATCGACGTAGTCGAGATACTCGGTGATCAGATCGCTGAGGCTGAGCTCGGTGATTTCCACCTGATGCGAAGTGATCAGTTGCAGCAGCAGGTCGAGGGGCCCCTCGAAGACGCGCGTTTTCACCTCATAGGTCACGGGGGAGATAGTAAAGGGGTCCGCATGTGAGGAGTGGGTTTACGAGCGGTTACCAGTTGCCTGTTACCAGTCCGGACTCCGAACTGGCGACCCGAAGCGACCGCAGCGAGCGTACTGGCAACTGACTACCCGTCTGCCTCCAGCAGTGCCGCCCAGCGATCCTCGTCAATACCCTGCGGTGGAGGCCCGGGGTGGTTGGCGGCAAAGAAGACCACAATGCCGTCGAACCCTGCTGCCGACAGCTCGGCGGCCCCAACCGACCCGTGGGTGCGGTAGCGCCGCATGGCCGCGGTGAGCGGGAGCCCAATGCTGTCGAACACGGTGGCGATCGATCGGCGGACGGCGCCGAGGCCGGCGAGGCGCTTTCCCACATCGTGCAACAACGCTGCCGTATACGAATCGTCATCGCCTGGAAGGGTGGTGGCGACTCTCGATGCGACGGTAAACGCGTGTCGCTGGTCGGCGACGCCTTGCCGCCAGAAGAGCTTGGTGCCTGCTGCGTCCAGATGCTGATGAACCAGCTGCTGCTCTCTTGGGGTGAGGCCGTGCGCGGTCATATCGCCGAAAAACCGTCGAGTTAGGTGCCAGGCGTGCCGCGTTGCGTTGGTCAGGCGATGGACTTGCAATCAACGCAGCGTGTCGAGGTGGGGCGGAACTCCATGCGTGCCTCACCGATCGGTTTGGTGCAATTCTCGCAGATCCCGTACGTGCCCTCAGCGATCTTGGCCAGCGCCTGGTCGATGTCAACGAGGTGATGCTTGAGTGACTCGACGAGCCCCAGTACTTCGGTGCGTTCGGCGGTGGCTGCTCCACCGTCGGCAAACGCATCGCCATAATCAACAGTCCCTGTGAGCTCACCGGACGCGTCGGCGCCGAGCTCCTCCATCTGATGCACAACCTTCGCCCGCTCCACACCGAGCGTGCTCGCGGCTGCCTTGACGTCGATCGTCGCTGTCATGTAACAAGCCTCACGGCGGTCGTGGTCCCAGGATTCCCTAGCGAGCCCGTGGATGCGCCGTCACATAAACCTCGAGCAGATGCTGGGGAGACACATGTGTATACACCTGTGTGGTCGAAATACTAGCGTGGCCCAGAATCTCCTGTACAGATCTGAGGTCCGCACCCCCTTCCACCAGGTGCGTCGCCGCAGAGTGACGCAGCACGTGCGGGGACAGGCGGTCCCCACCAATACCGGCCTTGCGCCCGTTGCGTTTCACGATCTCCCATACGCCCTGCCGGGTAAGAGGTCTCCCCCGAGCATTCAGAAACAGAATTCCGGGATCCGCGTTGCCACGTTTCAGCTCCAGACGGATCTCGAGGTAGTCGTGAAGTGTGGCAACGGAGTGCCGGCCGAGCGGGACGATCCGCTGCCGATCGCCCTTGCCGGTGACGACCGCGCTGCGGTGGTCGAGATCCACATCGATGACATGGACCGTGATCGCCTCGGTGACCCGGCACCCGGTCGCGTAGAGGAATTCGAGCAGCGCCCGGTCGCGGACGTCGACCGGTCGAGTGGTGTCGGGGGCTTCGAGCAAGGCCAGCACCTCGTCTACACGTAGGGCCTTGGGAAGGGACCTGCCCCGCTTCGGAGTGTCGATCAGAATGGTCGGATCGTCGGCAGCATGACCCTCCACGACCAGGAACCGATGATATCCGCGCACCGCCGCCAGCTTGCGGGCGATGGTCGACGGCGCCAGTTCCATCGTTGCCAGGCGGCCGACAAAGCCAGGTGCCGATGCGTCGGCAGCGGTGTCCGGATCGTCGAGGAAAGCGAAATACTGGGTCAGGTCTCTTCGGTAGGCGGCGACCGTGTTGTCTGCGAGACCACGCTCCGATCGCAACGCGGCGAGATACTCCTCCGCTTCGGGGGACAGCGTGGTCATTGCCGGGCGGCCAAGAGGATCCCGATGACCGATTTGGCATCCTTGATACGACCGATCCGAACCTGCTCAACGGCCTGGGCAAGGGGCATGGTGACCACCGTTGCATGGTGTTCCTCTGGCCCCTCCGGTTTCCGGGGCACCGGTTCGATGCCCTGGGCGAGATAGAGGCTTACGACCTCGTCGGTGACCCCGGGAGAGGTGACGATATCGGTGAGGTGTTCGAGGTGCCCGGCGGAGAAGCCAACTTCCTCTATGAGCTCCCTGCGCGCGGCTGCGATGGGATCCTCCCCAGGGATGTCGAGCATGCCGGCGGGGATTTCCAGTATCGCCTCGTCGAGTGGGGCCCGGTACTGCTCGATCAACACGACGTCGGCACCATCGAGCGGGACAACGGCGACGGCGTTGGGAACGCGTAGGACGTAGCGGAGGGCCCTGGTGCCGTCCGGAGCCTCGATGGTCACTTCATCGAGGCGGGCGAAACCGACGTCGGCGATGCTCCTCGAGCCGGTCGTGTGAAAGCTCACCACTCAGGATCCAGCCGTTACTGCCTCCGAAGAGGTGACGGTCTCTTCCGTCCTGGTGCTCTGCCGCCGCTTCAAGGCCGCGGCCATGAACCCGTCGAACAGCGGGTGCGGGTTGTCTGGCCGGGACTTGAACTCGGGGTGGAACTGCGAGCCGATGAAAAATGGGTGACCGGGTAGCTCGATGATCTCGACCAGGCGGTCATCTGGTGAGATGCCGGCAAGGACGAGCCCTCCATCTTCGAGCTCGCTGCGGTAGCGGTTATTGACCTCCCAACGATGCCGGTGCCGCTCGTAGACGACACTCTCGCCGTAGAGCCGCTCCGTGATCGTGCCGGGGGTGAGCTTCGCCGGGTAGATCCCAAGACGCATGGTGCCGCCCATGTCCTCGACGTCGTTCTGATCCTCCATCAGGTCGATGATCGGATCCGGAGTGGTCGGGTCGAACTCGGTGCTGTTGGCGTTTGGGTGGCCGAGGATGCTTCGGCCGAACTCGATGACGGCACACTGCAATCCGAGGCACAGGCCGAGGAATGGGACGTCGTTTTCCCTGGCGTGTCGGATCGCTTCGATCTTGCCCTCGATGCCTCGTATGCCGAACCCTCCAGGCACCAGGATCCCGTCGAGCCCTTCCAGGTGTGACTCGGCGAGCAAGCCGTCGACCTCTTCGGCGGGTATCCACCGGATGCTGACCGCCGCCCCGTTGGCGGCGGCGGCGTGCTTGAGCGACTCGACCACCGAGAGGTAGGCGTCGGGGAGGTCGACGTATTTGCCGACGAGCCCGATGGCGACCTCGTCCTTGGCCTCATCCATGCGTAGCACCATCGCCTCCCAATCGGCAAGATCCGGGGGATCCGTCTCCAGATCCAGCTGGCGGCAGACGACGGCGTCGAGGCCCGCATCGTTGAGCTCCAGCGGCACGGCATAGATGTTGGGTATGTCCACGAGGTTGATGACGGCGTCGGGCTCGACGTCGCAAAACAGGCTGATCTTCCTCCGCGCCGCATCATCGAGAGGACGGGTGGATCTGACGACCATGACATCGGGCAGGATGCCGTGGGAACGGAGCTCGGCGACGCTGTGTTGCGTCGGTTTCGTCTTGAGCTCTTCGCTCGTCGCCAGGTAGGGAACCAGGGTGACGTGGATAAAGCACGAATCCTGCGACGGCAGCTCTTTGCGGAGCTGACGGATCGCTTCGAGATAGGGCAGGCTCTCGATGTCGCCGACGGTGCCGCCGACCTCGGTGATCACGACGTCGATGTCGTCCTGACCGACCTTGCGGATCCTGCCCTTGATCTCGTTGGTGATATGCGGGATCACCTGCACCGTTGCCCCGAGATAGTCGCCGCGCCGCTCCTTTCGGATCACGGACTGGTAGACGGATCCCGTGGTCACGTTGGAGTCACGGCTCAGCCGTACGCCGGTGAAGCGTTCGTAGTGGCCGAGGTCGAGGTCGGTTTCTCCCCCGTCGTCTGTGACGAACACCTCTCCGTGCTCGAAGGGGTTCATGGTCCCGGGGTCGACGTTGATGTAGGGGTCGAGTTTCTGCAGGGTCACCCGCAGCCCTCTGGCCTCGAGCAGCCGGCCCAGCGATGCCGACGTGATCCCCTTACCCAGACTTGATGTCACCCCTCCGGTGACGAACACGTGTTTTGCCACGTCCTACTCCACCTCGGAAGGCTGCATTGTACGCAGCCGGGCGCGATTGTCGCGGCACCTGCTATGAATGCCCGGCCGCCAGCACCAGCAACTCGGCTGCATGCTCTCTTCCCCTTTCGCTCTCGGGCAAGCCTGCCAGCATCCTCGACAGTTCTTCGACGCGATCGTCGCCTTCGACCATCGTCACGGTCGCGGTGGTTCCGTCGCGGCGCACCGCCAGATGCTGGTCGGCGAAGGCGGCGACCTGAGGCAGATGGGTAACGCAGAACACCTGTCTTCCCTTGGAGAGCGCTGCCAGTTTTCTGCCCATCGCCAACGCCGTCTCTCCCCCGGTCCCAGCGTCGATCTCGTCGAAGGCGATCACGGTTCCGTCTTCGACACCGGAGGAGAGTCGGAGCGCGAGCGCGAGTCTGCTCAGCTCCCCGCCCGAGGCGATTCTCGCCGCGGCTTTGGGTTCGAGCGATTCATCTGAGGAAAACTCGAGAACCACCTTGTCGGCGCCCCTCGGTCCCGGGTCCGCTTCATCGATGCGGAAGCGAACGACGGGACTGGAGAACCCGAGGTCGACGAGGTGGGCGACGGCGCCCGTTGCCAGCCGATCGGCTGCTTTCCATCTTGCCTCGCGGAGATCAGCTCCTGCCGTGTCCACGGCACGGGCCGCTAAGCGATGGGCGGTGTCGAGCTCGCCGGCATCGGAGAGTAGAGCCTCTAGTTCGGCGGATCGTTTGGCGGCATCGGCGCCGAAGCTGAGGACACTGTCCAGGTCGTCGCCATACTTGCGTCGCAGCTCGCCGAGCAAAGCGAGGCGCCCCTCGACATGGTCGAGCTGCTCGGGATCGCGGTCGAAATCGGCGACCACACCAGCGATTTCTGCTGAAAGGTCGGCAACCAGCCCTGCCGCCTCAGCACCAAGGTCCGCCAGCGGCTCGAGCGATGGATCGGTCTTGGCCGCGATGCCGAGATCGCGGACCGCTTGATCGAGTGACCCGGCGGCTCCCTCCTCAGCGATCGCTCGCGCTGCTGCCGACAACCGCTCCCCGAGCGACTCGGCGTTTCTCAGCCGGGTTGCCAGCCGCCCCAAATCCACATCGTCGCCGGTGTTGAACCCGGCTTCCGAAATCTCCGTGGCCTGGAACTGAACGACGTCTCGCTCACGCTGGAGGGCGCGCTGGTCACCGCCAAGCTGGTCGACTTTGTCTTCGATCGCTTGTAGTGAGGCCCAGGCTTCCCGGTAGGTGTCGAGCCTCTTCGTACCCGAAACATCGAGGGCACCATCGATCAGGGCCCGCACCGCGGCGGGCTCGGCGAGGGCGTTGCGGTCGTGCTGACCGACGATGTCGACGAGCGATGCGAACTGCTCTGCGATGGCTCCTGCGGGCACCATCTTCCCGTCGACGTAGGCGCGCGACCGGGAGGTGTCGACACGGCGGCGCACCACATGCTCTTGTCCGTCGACGATGAAGCGGCCCTCCACCCAGGCCTCCTCGCCGGTTGGGCCGATCTGGTCCTTCCTGGCGATCTCGCCCGTGAGCAATCGGAGCGCTCCGAGTAGCAGCGTCTTGCCGGCCCCGGTCTCCCCGGTGATCACCACCAGTCCTGCCCCTGGCTCGAAGCGCGCCTCCGGGATGAGTCCGAGATTGTGGACGATGAGCTCGTCAAGCATGATCGAGGCCGAACTGGTGCCTCACCGCCACAGGGAAGGGGTGGCCCTCGAGGGTGAGGAACCGCACGATCTCGTCGCCGCGGCTGATGGACACGGATTGACCGGGATCGACGGTTGCCACCCTATGGCCGTCGACGTTGACGCTCGCCTGGCGGTCGATCTCCACCGAAACCTCGATCACCGCATCCGCCGACACCACCAAGCTCCTCGAGAGAAGGCTGTGCGGTGCGACCGGCGTCATGATGAGCGCATCCAACTCTGGATCGACCACAGGCCCTCCTGCCGACAGCGAGTAGGCGGTAGATCCGACCGGAGTGGCCACGATGATCCCGTCGGTGCGAAATCTGGCGAAGCGCTCTCCGTTGATGGTGACGCCGATCTCGATGATTCGCTCGCTGATCACCTTTTCTACGACAACATCGTTGAGCCCGGTCGCCGACCCACCGGGAAAGTGGACCTGGACGGTCATCCTCTCGAAGATGAGCGTCCGATCGTCGGCGATGGCTGCAACCAGTGCGTCTAGCTCCTCCACCTCGAACTCGGCCAGGTAACCCACGCGCCCCACGTTGATCCCTGCGACCGGAAGCCCACGTGTCCAGGCAACCCTGGCGGCTCGCAGCACCGTTCCATCCCCACCGACGCCGAGCACGACATCGAGTCCCTCCGGTGCCTCGTCATTGAGGCGGATCACATCAAGGCCGCGATCTCTGGCAAGTTTCTCGAGGCGCGCCGCAACCTCGGCTGCTTCGCCCTTGTCATCGTGGACGACGACACCGACCGCGGTCACGCCGACTCCTCCCCGGTTACGACGTGTCGTACGGTACCGGCTTCCAGAGTGAGAGGCCCGCGCCTGGCATGGATGAAGAACTCCCGATTCCCCTCGGCTCCGGTGATCGGGGAGGCAACGACTCCTACGGCGCCGACACCCGAGCTCTCCAGCGCTGACACTGCCAGCTCGATCGCCCGCTCATGGACTTCAGGGTCACGTACCACACCGCCCTTGCCGACAAGATCCTTACCAACCTCGAACTGCGGTTTTACCAACAGAACCCAGTCGGTGCCGTCCGCGCCGAGAGCGCTCAGTGGTTCGGCGACGATCCGGATCGAGATAAAGGACAAGTCGGCGACGACGAGATCAAACGGTGCGCCCAGCAGTGCCGCATCGGCATGACGGATGTTGGTGCGCTCGACGACCTCGACCCGATCATCACCGCGCAGGTGATGGTGGAGCTGGCCGTAGCCGACGTCGAGAGCGACGACGCTGTTCGCTCCCCGCTGCAGAAGACAGTCGGTGAAACCTCCCGTCGAAGCGCCTACGTCGATGGCGCGCCGCCTGTTTACTGGGATGGCGAACTGCTCGACGGCGTGATCGAGCTTGTATCCGCCCCTTCCGACGAAGCGGCTGGGTTCGCCGATCAGATCCAGCGGATCCCCTGGGGCAACGAGCGTGCTCGCCTTCGGATCCGCCACCCTGCCGACGCGAACACGACCTTCCTCGATCGCCTGTTGTGCTGCAGAACGGCTGGCGACGAGCTTGCGGCGAACCAGCTCGACGTCGAGGCGCCGTCGGTTGGTCAGCCCGCACCGCCTGCCTTGCGCCCGATGTCATCGAGCTCTGCCTCCAACCGATCGGCGAGCGCTTCTGCGATGTCGGGGGCTTCTGCGGCGTCGGCCGTCTCGAGGTCGGCTTCGGTGAGGGAAGAATCCTGGACCGGTGGCGGCGGAGAGGGTTCGTTGGTCATCAGGTCATTATTGCCGACCGGATGCGGAGTAAGAAGTACCAAGTATCAAGTACTAAGTATCAAGTACCAAGTACCAAGTATCAAGTACCTGAATGTCAGCTGCCGTTGGTCACGCTTCCTTCGTTTGCAACGAACGTAGCGATGATCTGGGTGGCGTTGTGTCGGCACCGGCTTGGTCTGTCCGTCCAGGCGAGACGAGTTGGCCCGGTGACTCGCAGGGACGTTGAGGAGGTCGGCCTACTCGACGTATAGCGTGTCGTCGCGCTGGACAACCCGGCCTCGGCCAAGCGGCAGCACCACGGTCAGGCCTTTGTAAAAGGTGTCGAGGCCCGGGACCTTCTCAAAACCACTCTGTGGCCCGAGCACCATCCTGCCCGTTTGCACGTCATACCTCGAGCCGTGCCACGGGCACACCAGGCACCCTGCGTCGTCGATGCTGCCGTTGGCTAAGTCGGCGTATAGGTGTCGGCACCGCCGAGTGACTGCGAACAACTCGCCGTCGGCGTTGCCGACGGCATACCGCCCGGCTCCGATCACGGTTCCGGGAGTCAGCTCTGACGCCGGCCCCACTTCCGTTCCGCTTGCCATTGCAACCTCGCTGGATGTCGATGCCGGACCAGGCGAGCCTACTGCCCGGTGCGACCGCCGGCACAGGGACGGGCTAGTCGGCTACCGGTTGGTCCGAGTGCATCGTGATGCTTCGCGCCGAGAAGCCGTGGGCCTCGTAGAAGTTCTTCGCTTCCCTGTGCCCCGGGCTCACCGTGGCGTCGAACGTCTCGATGCCACGCTCCGCCAGTTTGCCTATGCCGTGTTTGAACATCTCGTCCGCCAGCCCTACACCCCGCGCCTCGGGCTCGGTGAAGATGTAGCGAATGACCCCCACCCGTTGTTCCCCGTCTACCAGGGTGCGTTCGTCGCCGACGAAGAACCCGACGAGCTGACCGTCGATGGTGCCAACGGTTATGGCGTTGGCAGCTACCAGGGCAGCGATGGCCCCGGCGACCGGGCTCGGCAAACCCTCCGACTCGTGCCACAGCGGGCGCAATGCTGCCTGTTCCGCAGCGAACCCGGTGTACAGACGTTCGATGTCGGCTAGGTCGGCTTCGGCAGCATCCCGAGCAGTGATCTGCATCGGCGGGAGCGTACCGTGGATCGGCGCTCAGCCACCGAAGCGTCGAAGGAAACCCCAGCGGGTGATGAGGGCGATCGCCTCGATCGCGATTCCAGCCGACATCTTGGATTCACCAAGCTCGCGGTCCCGGAAACGGATCGGGACTTCGGCGATCGTCAGCCCGGCTTCCTTTGCCCGCCATGTCATCTCTACTTGGAAGGCGTACCCCGAGGCATCACACGAGCCAGGGTCGAGCTCCTTGATCGCCTCTGCCGTGTAAGCACGGAAGCCGGCCGTCGTGTCTCGGACGTCGAGATCGAGCAGGATGGCCGCGTACTCGTTGCCTGCTCGCGAAATCGCCTGGCGGTACCAGGGCCAGCCCTGGGTTCCGCCGCCGCGGACATAACGGCTACCGATGACCACGTCGGCCCCCGATTCGATGGCGGCGACCAGGCTCGGCAGATCAGAAGGGTCATGGGAAAAGTCGGCGTCCATCTCGCACAACACGCGTGCACCGAGGTCGATCGCCAAGGAGAACCCGGCGGCGTACGCCGTCCCCAGGCCCGCTTTCTCCGGACGGTGCAAGACATCGAAAGCGTCGTCGGCGCTGGCGAGTGCGTTGGCGAGGTCGCCCGTGCCGTCGGGGGATCCGTCGTCGACGATCAGCACGCGGTACCCGTGACCGCGCGCCGCGGAGCTGATCGCTTCGAGGTTGTCGACCTCGTTGTAGGTAGGAATAATGACCGTCACGTCCTCCGGACGAATCATCGGTCGGTCGGCGGGCGAGTGCACGGGAGTGGCAACGGATTCCATAGCATTGCTATCGGCGTCCGAGCGAAATGCCTTGATGCCGAGACTCAGGCTGCGCAGTCGTTGCAGACATTTCGGCGGGCGTCGGCAAGCTGGCTCGTCTTCAGCACGAGAAAGCACTGCGAGCAGACGAACTCGCCCTCCGTGGCCTCATCCGCCCCGCTGCGGTCCATCGCCAGCTCTTCGCGGCGGATTGCCCGCATTTCGGCGGCCTCGTCGACGACCAGGGCCTCGGAAGACTCGTCGTCGGTGAGCATCTCGAGCTCCTCAGCCTCGAGCTCGTCGAGGGCCTCGGCGTCGGCCTCGGGATCAGCGTCGGAGGCACGGTCGGAGTCGGAGTCGGTCGCAGCAGCTTCGGCTGCGTCCTCTGCCGCAGCCCCGTCCACAACTTCCGACTCTAAGGAATTCTCGTCGGGGTCGATCTCTTCGTCGAGATCGTCTGCGATCTTTTCCTCTGTCATCTCTTCGGTGGGCATCTGACCTCCGCGCGGCGGGAGCATACACACGGACTCTGTATTCGGCGACGCTGTTTCATATCTTGAATAGGATCGCTCGATGCAGGGTCCGGATGGTGACTGGGCCGGTTCCGAGAACCTCACCATCGGCTTCAACCGGCCACGACTCCGGGCATTCCACCCGAATGATTGCGCCTTGCCTGCGACGCACCGCCCGGTGAGTGAGGTGCGTGCCACGCAGCATTCTCGTCATGATCGCAGGTGCGTTGCGGCGGGGGCCGGCGAACGTCTGGACATCGAGAAGGCCGTCCATGACGGTGGCACGCGGGGCGACGTTCAGCCCACCCCCGAAGAACTGCCCGTTTGCAATAACAACATTCATGAGGTCACCCCCCATGCTCTTGCCGTCTACCTCCACAGCCACCTCGGCAGACGAGAACCCGGGGAGCGCCATCCAGAACGCGATCGTGTAGCGGGCAGTGCCGAGCCGATCGGACAGCCGCGTCGCCATGTGTGCCGAGCGAGCGGCGATGCCCACATTCGCCGCGTTCAGGAAGTATCTCGCCCCAAAGGCACCCTCGATGAGGCCGACGTCGGTCGGGTATCGCTCCTCGTCGACGAGATGAGTGACCGCGTTCTCCAGGCGGCGCGGGAGGCCAAACGTTCTGATGAAGTCGCTTCCGGAGCCTGCGGGCAAGATCGCAAGGGTTGGTGGAGTGGGCCAGTCCCTGGCCATCAGCCCATTCAGCACCAGGTTGGCCATCCCGTCCCCACCGACCGAAGCGAAGTTGGTGAACCCGTTGGCCGCTCCTTCCGCCACAACGTCGGCAACAGAGTCCGCTGATTGCGACACCCGGACGTCGTGGGCGATGCCGTGAGCGGTGAGTGCGGCGGCGGCTCTCTCCCCGACATCCTTTCCCCGGCCTGCGGCTGGATTCGCCACCACCCACCAGCTCACAGCCTTCCCCCAGAGGCCACCACTGCCCTATCGATCGCTCGCACCGCATCTGCGGCAACCACAGCGATCGCGGGGAACCCGTCTCTTAGCTGGCGCAGCAGGTCCAGCAACTGCCGCCCATTTCGCACGAAGTCCCCTGCTCCGAAGTCGTCTTCTCCAAACAGATCCTCCAGCGAAGCCCCAAGGGTCCAGGCGTGAGCGATCCCTGCGAAACCGGGTTCTGGTTGTCGAGTGGGATCGAGACCGGCTCTCTTCTCCTCGACGACAAGCTCACTCCACAGCTCGTCGATGGCTTGGAGCTGATCGGAGACCCGCCCCACCATCCGCCCCTCACGGTGATCGTCCTTGCGAGGTTGGAAGGTGAATGCAGAGACGACGCCGGCTAGCTCCGCTGCGGAAAGATCGTCGAGCAGGCCTCGTTCGACCGCTTCGACGATGAGCAGATCAAGCTCGTTGTACACGCGGCGCAGCCGCTCCCCTCGCTGGGTGAGGGACCACCCCTCTAGGTAACCCAGGCCTTCCAGGGTGGCGAGGCGGCTGGAGAATCGTTCGAGAAGGCCATCCTCCCGACGCGACAGACGACGTCTCAGCCGTCGGAGGTCCTTCTCCGCCTTCTCCGCCCTGAGAAAAAAGGAACGGTGGGTCTCCACATCGGGGCAGGTCGCCACCGCATGCTCGCCTGTGGCCCCGACGAGGGCCGGACGAGGCACATCAGAGGGTTGCCAGGAGCGCAACGAATCGGCAACCGTTCTCAGGTAGGCGGGATCTCTGGTCATCACCGGTTCGGCGAGCGCCATCGACCCCAACCGTGCGGTTACGTCGGTGAAGTCGGGGGGTCGCAGCCGTCGTGTTCGTCCGGCCTCGGAAACAACCAACACACCAGGGGCGCGACCCCAACCGCGGGCGAGCAACACCCACCTGTCCCCATCGGCGATCGTCAGTACGTCGCCCTCGTGGAGTGACCTGGCAAAGATCCGCATCGACTCCGCCCGTTGCTCGCCCCCTCCTTCAGCGAGGTACGACGCGATATCTCCGCGGTCGCACGCTGCAGCTGCCCTGAACTCGGCGATCTCGGTGGTTCGCTCCTCGATGCGGCGCTCCAGCGCACGTCTTCCTTCCTCTGAGCGATATTGGGCGAACGACGCCTCGAGCATTTCCTCAGCCCGGTCGCGTTCGTAATTGGCGACCAGGTTCACCGCCATGTTGTATGACGGCTCGAAAGACGACACCAGGGGATGACTGCCTGCGCCGGCTACGTCGACCACGGTGGAAAACGGGACGTACCGGCTGTACAGGACGACCGCCGTTCCCCGTTCGTCGATTCCACGCCGGCCGGCTCGCCCGGTGAGCTGCGTGTAGTCACCAGCGCGTAGCGTCTCGTGGCCCTCGCCGGTGAACTTGCTGAACTCCTCGAGCACGACCGCCTTCGCCGGCATGTTGATTCCAAGCGCCAGCGTCTCGGTGGCGAACACCAGCTTCACCAGGCCGGCGGCAAACAGCTCCTCCACGGTCTCCTTGTACGCCGGGATCATGCCGGCGTGATGAGCGGCGACGCCCGCCTGGAGTGTTTCGAGCCAGCCGGCAAAGCCAAGCACAGCGAGATCCTCTTCTGCAAGATGGGCGGTGTGCTCGATAGCGGCAGCCCGGATTTGCACACGATCGGCCTGGGTTGCAAGGCCAAGGCCAGCCCCCGCCACCATTTTGGAGGCGGCGTCACAACCCGCCCTAGAGAAGATGAAGTAGATGGCAGGGAGGAGGCCGCCACCGAGGAGATGCTCGGCTACCTCGATGCGGCGTGGCGTCGAGAATCGGGGGCGTCTTCCTCTCCCCTTCCTGAGCATGTTCACCACTCGCTTGTTCCCCCGCAGCCCATCGGGCTCGAACACCGGCAACCGCTCCAGGGCATGATTGTGGAACCGATCGCTGAGCAGGTAGGTCGATTCGAGCGGTACCGGGCGGTGATCCTCGACGATCAGGCTGGTCGGCCCACGCCGGCTCTCTACCCAGCCGGTGAACTCGGTCGGGTTGGCGATGGTGGCGGAGAGGCTGATCAGCTGGACGGTCTGAGGCAGGTGGATGATGACTTCCTCCCACACCGAGCCACGGTACCGGTCCTGCAGATAGTGCACCTCGTCGAGAATGACGACACCGAGATCGTCCAGCGCAGCCGAGCCGGCGTAGAGCATGTTGCGAAGCACTTCTGTGGTCATCACCACGATTGGCGCCTCGGCGTTGATGGTGTTGTCTCCGGTGAGCAGGCCCACTCGCTCGCTTCCATAGGCAGCGATCAGGTCACCGAACTTCTGGTTGGATAGCGCCTTGATCGGAGTCGTGTAGAAGGAGCGATAGCCCCGCCCAAGGGCGCGGGCAATGGCTGCCTCGGCGATCAGCGTTTTCCCGGCGCCGGTCGGGGCGGTGACGACCACGGCCTGGCCACGGTCGATGGCCTGGCCACTCTCGATCTGGAACCGATCGGGCTCGATGCGGTGGGCAGAAAGGAACGCCGTCGCGGCTTCGGTCGATGAGGCCCTCATCGTTACTTCTTCAGGATGAAGCGGACGGCCAGGATCGCAACTTCATAGAGCACATACATGGGGACGGCCAACAGCATGAGGGTCAACGGATCGCCGGACGGCGTGATCACGGCGGCGAAGACAACGATGATCAGCACTGCCCAGCGTCGGCTGTGCCGCAGCCGAAGACTTGTCACGGCGCCGAATGCTGCCGCGGCAAAGATGAATACAGGGAACTCGAAGGAGATTCCGAAGGCGAGAAGGAAGCGCATGGAGAACTGCAGGTAGAACTCGGCACCGATCACAGGGACCAGGGAGTCGCCACCAAAGCCGAGCAGGAACCCGAGCCCGCGGGCCAGGGCGTAGTAACCGACGACGATCCCGGCAAGAAATAGCGCGACAAAGATCGTCGTGAGCGGGATCGCCCATCGTTTCTCTCGCGAGTTGAGCGCCGGAGCGACGAACCGCCAAAGCTGGTAGAGGATCACCGGGCTGGCCAAGATCACACCGCCGAACAGGCTGATCCGCATCACAAGCGAGAACGCTTCGGTTGGGCGGAAAAAGACGAGCTCGGTATCAACCGCCAGCTCGTATGGCCGGGTCAGGATGGCGAGGATCTGTTCGTAGAACACGAAGGCCACCACGGTGCCGATGCCGATGGCGATCATGGACTTGATCGTGCGATTGCGTAGCTCGTCGAGATGATCAACAAACGAGGCGGGCGTATCGGTCATTGATCGGCTGGGTCGGTTGCTCCATCACTGGCGTCATCGGCGGGCTGCGGGTCCGCGGTCCCACCGGTCGGCGTTGTGGGGTCACCGGCCGTGCCGAAGGATCCGACGGCACGGGTCACATCCCCCTTGAGCCCGTCGTACTCACCCTTGAGCTCCTTGATGGGTTCTATGACCTCTTCATAGCTGGAGTCGATGGCCTGGGTGACGTAGGACGTCGCTTCCCTGGCTTTTGCCAGCCATGCACCAATCTGTCGCGACAGCTCGGGAAGGCGCCGCGGCCCGAACACCACGAGAACGACCACGAGGATCACCAGGATCTCACCAAACGAGAGGCTTCCCATGAACGCGATGGTAGAGCGTTTCCGCCACGAGCTATGAGCTACGGCCATCGAGTGACCAGCTTCCCGGTGACCAATCCGAATCCGAACCGGGAACTGACAGCTGGGAACCCTCTTCAACTAGAAGCGCCTCCGGGACGTATCCCGGAGGCGCTCAGTGGCCCTGCTCTGCCCGTTTCTCAGTCGAAGGAAGCAACATCTTTGAACCAGTCCTCACCGTCGAGCGAGGCTGCAAACTCGCTGATCTCTTCCTCGGTGATCGGACTGGCTGTGGCGACGATCTCATACGCCACACCGGTGGCAAGGAGCACGCTGACCACTCGCCGGCTTGCCGGACGTCGCTGCGTCGCGCCACAGAAGGGGCACTCGAAGCGGTATCTACCCTCTTCTGCGCCGACGGCCAACTCCAGGCCGACGTCGTCGACGGTGAGTTCGACGTCCCCGCAGGAGGGGCAAGTAGTGCGAATGGTGGTCATACTGGGTGACTCCGTTGCCAGCGTTGAGTAAGACATCGGCAGCGGGCAGCTTCCCTGAATGACTATTTCCTCGTAGTTAGTCAGAGGCTCCGCAATAGCGTGCGATCCGGTCTGTGTTGGGGTGGCTATTTGCGGAGCCGTGGCCCGAGCGGCCCCCCTCGAACCGGCATAAGCGGGAAGGAATGGCGCGCCGCAATAGCGCGCGATATCGCGCAGATTGAGTGATTAGGCGTGCGAGCCAAAAAGGCGTATCAGGCCCTCGGGCGCGGCTCCGCTTACCCCCCACCGGGGAAGGAAGTGCCCACCCAGACGTTGTCGAACCAGATGTGCTGGGTCTGGGGTGGCGCTGGCATGTAGTCGACGATGGCAAACTCGTTGAGGCGAAGGTCGCTGGTAT
>CAXMPL010000080.1:0-16788 GCA_964195125.1 uncultured Kiloniellales bacterium
TCAAGTCACCGCAGTATCGGATGGCGTCTCAAGGTTGAGCCTTGAGTTTTCACATCCGACTTACGGAACCACCTACGAGCTCTTTACGCCCAATAAATCCGGACAACGCTTGGTCCCTACGTGTTACCGCGGCTGCTGGCACGTAGTTGGCCGGAGCTTCTTCTGTAGGTACCGTCATTTTCGTCCCTACTGAAAGGGGTTTACAACCCGAAGGCCTTCATCCCCCACGCGGCGTCGCTGCATCAGGCTTTCGCCCATTGTGCAAGATTCCCTACTGCTGCCTCCCGTAGGAGTCTGGGCCGTGTCTCAGTCCCAGTGTGGCTGATCGTCCTCTCAGACCAGCTACCCGTCTTTGCCTTGGTGAGCCATTACCTCACCAACAAGCTGATAGGCCGCGAGGCCATCCCGAAGCGGCGGACCATTTCCTCAACAGACCATGTGGTCCAAAGAGGGTATCCGGTATTAATCCGAGTTTCCTCGGGCTATCCCGGTCTTCGGGGCAGGTTCCTCACGTGTTACGCACCCGTTCGCCGGTTTCCCCATCCAGTCCTTACGGATCGAATGGTTCTCCCTCGACTTGCATGCATTAAGCGCACCGCCAACGTTCGTCCTGAGCCAGGATCAAACTCTCCATCGAAATGATGGGAGAAAGATTCCTGATCTTTTTGGAGATCTGGAGATCGATCTCTCAAAGGGTGGCCATGTCGGGGACGGGGGTCCCTTTGATGACATGGCCGGCTTTTTGTACACGCTGATCCGATTTCCACCGCAAGCGGCAGATCACAGCTCAGCGCCCATTGGCTTTTGACACGCTGTTCAGTTGTCAAGGAGCCCGGATCCCTCTCGGACGCACGTCGCGCCCTAAACGGAGGGCCTCACAATGGAACACCGCTCAATGAGCGCGGCGTCCAACCACTGGCCGGTTGGCCGGCGGACTAGGTATTCAAGCACGATCACTTGCCTACTGCCACCCGCACAGCCACGACACGGGGCGCGGGCGCTCAGCCCTTTCGACTACTCCGAAACCACAGGTAACCGCCGCCGATGATGATGATGACCAGCAGCAAGAAGGGCAACGAGAAAATCAGATCGATGAGCCGGAACAGTCCGAGAACCAGCACCACTGCAACTAAGGCACCGACGATCCAGGCCCAGCCAGGCGTGCTTTTTGCTGATTCAGCCATCTGCAACCTTCCTTTCCACCCGGCTTCGCAGCCAGATGAACAACCCGATGATGGCGGCCACCACCAGGATGCCACCGATCGACATGGCGGCGAGGAGGCTGGTGAGGATGGCTATCCCCCAGATGATCGGAATCGCCAAGATCAGGATGGCGACGACCACCACCCAGGTCGACCACTTCTTTTCGTAGGTTTCCGCGATGAGTTTCCCCTCGTGTTGATCGGCGCAAGGGTAGCGGTTGCCTAAGGCACAACTCTCATGAAGCGACGTTTACCTACCTGGATCACCGGTCGGCCCTCAACAATGGACGGGTCGACATACTCATCGCTCATCTGCTCCCCGTCGATTTTCACTGCCCCCTCCGCGATCAGACGTCGCGCTTCCGAGCGGGATGAGACGAGTTGGGCGTCCTCGAGAAACCTTGGAAGCGACAACTGTCCTTTCTCCGTCATTGCCTTCGATGCAGAGTGCTCAGGGACGTCCTCCGGTACCTCCTTGGCCCGGAACAGGCGGTCGAAGGAAGCCTCGGCCGCCGCAGCCCCTTCCTCGCCCCAGTACCGGCCGACGATGCGGCGGCCAAGCTCGCGCTTCGCTTCACCGGGATGCAGCGAACCGTCGCCGAGACCTGCTTCGATCTCGGTGACCTCGTTCGTTCCGGCAAACGCCGCTAGGCGATACCAATCAGACATTGCCTCATCCGGGATTGACATCACCTTGCCGAACATGTCATCCGCAGAGGCCCGCACCGAGACATAGTTGCCAAACGACTGGGACATCTTCTTCACCCCATCGGTGCCGACCAGCAAGGGCACGGTCACCACTACCTGGCCGGTCTGCCCGCGGCGTTCCTGCAAATCGCGACCGACCAGCAAGTTCCACAGCTGATCGGTGCCCCCGATCTCGACATCGGCCTCGACGGCCACCGAATCCGATCCCTGCAACAGCGGGTACATGAACTCGATCATCGAGATCGGCTCGTTGCCCTCCCATCGCCTCGAGAAGTCCTCACGATCCATGATGCGCGCCACGGTGACCTCGGAGGTCAGCTCGAGCACGTCGTGCATGTCCATGGTGCCGAGCCACTCCGAGTTGTACCGCACCTCCAGATGGTCGGGGAGCAGCAGATGCTCGACCACGGGGAGCAGGTTCTCGACGTTGCCGCGCACCTCGTCCGCACTCAGGCGCCTTCTCGTACCTGCCGCCTCCGATGGGTCGCCGACCTGGGCGGTGAAATCGCCGACGATCAACACCGCAGTGTGCCCCATCTCCTGGAACCGCCTGAGCAGATCGAACACGACCGCCCACCCCAGGGTGACGTCGGGTGCCGTTGGGTCGACCCCGAGCTTGATCCGAAGCGGTCGGTCCTGTTCCAACAGGGCGAGTAGGCCACCTTCGGGCAGCGACACCTCAACGGTCTCGGTGATATGGGCGAGTTGATCGGCGGCGGTTCTCATATGGGAGACCAGGCTAGGACATCGCCTCTATTCGCTCGATGACTCCAGCACGAAACGCCACGGACGGTCGGCCGCTTTGGAGATGCCGATCCGCGGTGTCGCCACGATCAGCGACGGATCGATTGGGTCGCCTGGCAGCAACCACACCGGTCCGTCGGTCAGGTCGGTTCCGTCGTGATCGCCGGTCACCCCAAGCGCCTGCGTCAGCTTGCCCGGTCCGTCGCTCAGGTGGTCGGATCTGCCCCGCCGCTTCGCCATGACCGCGCCCCCGACCGCGGGTGACCCACCACGGAGCAGCACCGCGTTCGGAGATTTTTCGTTGTCGACGACGACGTTCATGCACCAGTGGATCCCATACGACAGGTAGACGTACAAAGTCCCCGGCGTCAGGAACAGCGAACGGTTCCTCTTGGTCTCGCCACGAAAGGCGTGGCTGGCCGGGTCGTCGAGCCCGGCGTATGCCTCGACTTCGGTGAGCACGACTTCGGTTGCCTCTCCCTCGAACACCGTACGCAACCGCCACCCGAGCAACCGGCGAGCGACGGTCAGAACGTCGGACGTCAGCAGCCCGGCGAGCTCGTCACCCACCAGACGCGGTGAGGTGCATCAACAGCGCCTTGAACGAATGCATCCGATTCTCCGCCTGGTCGAACACACGGGATCTCGCATGTTCCATCACCGCATCGGTGACCTCATCCCCCCGATTTGCAGGAAGACAGTGCATGAAGATGGCGTCGTCAGCGGCAATCGCAAACAGCTCGCTGTTCACCTGGAATGGCGAAAAAAGCGCCTTACGCCCCTCGGCCTCTTCCTCCTGGCCCATCGATGCCCACACGTCGGTGTACACCACGTCGGCCCCCGACACCAGCCCCTCGGGGTCGTTGCCAACGGTGATGGAGCCACCGGTACCGGATGCGATGCCTGTCGCTTCACCGGTGATGCTTCCGTCTGGCTCATGGCCGGCTGGGCTCGCCACCCGGACGTGCATGCCGGCCATGGCGCCTGCCAACATCAACGAGTGGGCGACATTGTTGCCATCTCCCACGTAGGTCACGGTGGTTCCGGCCAGCGGGCGCTGCTCGGCAATGGTCTGAAGGTCGGCGAGCGCCTGACACGGGTGGGAACGGTCGGACAGCAGGTTGATCACCGGGGCATCTGCGTACTCGGCAAGCTCGATCAGGTCATCGTGCCGGAACACCCTGAAAGCCAGCACGTCGAGGTACCGGTCGAGAACGCGGGCAACGTCCCTGACCGCCTCTCTTCTTCCCAGACCGACCTCATCCTGTTTGAGCACGACCGGATGAGCACCGATGTCGGCACAGGCCACTTCGGTGGATACCCGCGTTCTCGTCGATGGCTTCTCGAAGAACAGCCCGACCGCGAGACCCGAGCGCGATCCGGCCGCCGACGCCGGGTCGGCCTTCACCACCGCCGCTGACTCGAGCACATCGTCGAGGCCATCGCGACCCAAGTCGGTCACCATCAGCATGTCGGTCATAACGCTCCTCGAAGCTCTCCTCCGGTTGCCGATTCCACCGCGGCCACGATCGACCTCCTCAGCGGAGCCGTCTCCTCGTCGCTCAGAGTCCGATCCGGCGCACGGAGGGTCAGATTCACCGCGATACTCTTGCGGCCTTCACCGAGCGATTCGGCAGCGTATACATCGAACACCTCCAAGCGTTCCAGCATGTCGCCGGCTGTGTCGTTGATCGCGTCGAGGATCCTGGCGGCCGGTACCTCCTCGTCAACTTCGAAGGCCAGATCGAAAATCTGCGGCGGGTACTGCGAGGGCACACTGAACACCCACGGGCCGCGGTCGATGACGAGTGGAGCGACGTCGATCTCCCCGGCGATCACCCGTCCATCGAGACCCATTGCGCTCGCTACTGCGGGGTCGACTTCGCCGACAGTACCGACGATGTTGCCGCCGACGGTGACCGCAGCCGCCCTGCCAGGGTGGAACGGTGCCCGCTGTACCGGTTGTACCGCCGGTTCCGGCAGGTGCATCGCGGCCGCGATCAACTCCCACAGCCCGGTGGCGTCATAGACGTCGTATCCGCTCCCGGTGCGACCCCAGCCGGCGCTGCGCACCCCAGCGGCCACGAAACCGAGGCGGTCGGGCTGGTCGGGCAGCTTGCCCGAGCCTGGGAGAAAGACCTTCCCGATCTCGAAGATCTGGACGTCCTCTAACCGCCGCGACACGTTGAGCGAAGCGGCGCGGAGGAGACCGGGCAACATAGTGGTTCGCATCACCCCCTCCTCCTCACGAAGGGGGTTCACGACACGAATCCCGTTTCTGGAGGCGTCCCCGTCGGGGAGGCCGAGGCGATCCAGGTCGGCGGCACCGATGAACGAAAAGTTCAATGCCTCGTGATAGCCGGCGCCAACCATGACCGAGCGCAGCTTGCGCAACCGGCGCTCTGCGACCGGTAGGCCCTGGCCGCTACCCATCCGTAGCCGGCCCGGTATGTTCTCGAACCCATACAGGCGAGCGATCTCTTCAACCAGGTCGGCAGGACGACCCACATCGGGTCTCCTGGTGGGTACGGTCACCGTGAGCGGGTCGGATCCCTCGACGGCGAACCCGAGCCGAGTCAGCAGGTCTGCTGCCCTCGCCGGCTCGACTGTCACCCCGAGAAGTCGCTCGATCTCGCTCATCGGCAGCTCAATCACCACCGGCACCGGAGGGGACGGATAGGAGTCGACCACCCCGCCGATCGTGGCCCCGGCGTGGGCGGCAAGCAGTTCGGCAACGCGATCGGCGGCGTGGCGACACGCTTCAGGGTCCATCCCGCGCTCGAATCGTGCCGAGGCCTCTGAGCGCAGATCGAAGCGCTTCGAGGTCAGCAACACACTGGGCGGCTCCCAGTAGGCGGCTTCGATCAGGGCCGTGTCGGTGTCGTCGCTGACCTCGGTGTCGGCTCCTCCCATGATCCCGGCGATTGCCACCGGCCGCTCGGCGTCGGCAACGACGATGTCGGTCGTTCGCAGCGCTCTCGTCACACCGTCGAGGGTGACGACCTCCTCACCATCGTCGGCGCGCCGGACGACGATGCTGCCTCCGAGCCGGTCGCGATCGAAGGCATGGGTCGGATGCCCAAACTCGATCATCGCGTAGTTGCTGGCATCCACCACGTTGTTGATCGGGCGAACCCCGGCGACGGTGAGGCGGGCCCGCATACGATGCGGAGAGGTACCGACGGTGATCCCATGAACCTCTCTGCCGACGAAGCGCCGACAGGCGACCTCGTCCAGGATGGTGACCGTTGTGGTTGCCTCTTCGTTGTCGACGTCGAGAGGGAACTCGGGCTGGCGCAACGGGACGTTGTAGTACGCGGCCAGCTCGCGAGCGATCCCGTACACCGACATGGCATCCGGGCGGTTCGAAGTGACCTCGATATCGAACACAACATCACCGACCGGCAGCAGCGACTCAAAGGGCTGGCCGATGCGATTGGCGGCATCCGGGTAATCGCCGTCGAGCACCATGATCCCTGTGGCATCTTCCCCGACCTCGAGCTCCTGCTCCGAGCAGATCATCCCATGTGAGGTCACTCCCCGGATAGCTCGTTCACCGATGGTGTATTCGCCCTGGAGCACCGCTCCGGGAACGGCGACGGGCACGACCGCACCCTCGCTGAAGTTCCATGCGCCGCATACGATATCGAGCACCTCGGCGCCGACATCGACCTTGGTCAACCGGACCTTGTCGGCGTTGGGATGCGGGCTCACCTCGAGCACCCTGCCGATCACCACACCGGAAAAGTGATGCTGGAGCGGCTCCCAGCTCTCCACCTTGAGGCCGAGGCTGTCCAGCGCGGCCGCGATCTGCTCCGGATCACTCGTCGGCAGGTCGACGAAATCGGCCAACCAGTCCAGGGTCGGCTTCATCGGTACTGCTCCATCGACCGGAGATCGGGATCGAAGAGGTGGCGCAGGTCGGTGATGTTGTGGCGGGCCATCGCCAGCCGATCGGCGCCCATGCCAAAGGCAAAGCCGGTGACCTCGTCTGGGTCATAGCCAACGGCTTCGAAAACCGCCGGATTGACCATCCCGCAGCCGAGCAACTCCATCCAGTCGCCGTTGTGCCACACGTGCATCTCGGCGGACGGTTCGGTGAACGGGAAAAAATGCGGGATGAACTTGACCTTCGCCTCGGGACCCAGGAACTCGCGAGCGAAATGTTGGAGCACGCCCTTGAGATCGCCAAAGGTGATGTCGGTGTCGACGGCGAGTCCCTCGACCTGGTGGAACACCGGCGAGTGCGTCGGATCAAGCGGATCACTCCGGTAGGTTCGCCCTGGGACAACCAGGTACACCGGAGGATCATGCTCCTCCATGTACCTCGCCTGCATCGGAGAGGTGTGGGTTCGGAGCAGGATCTCCTCGGGAACATCCCCGTAGTCCAGATACAGCGTGTCCGACTCCAAGCGCGTCGGGTGCGCGGGGGGGAAGTTCAGCGCGGTGAAGTTGTAGTACTCGGTCTCTGCCTCGGGGCCGGTGGCCACCGTGTATCCCATGGCGACGAAGATGTCGACGACCTCGTCCAGCGCCTGCTGGATGATGTGGATCGTTCCCCGCTTCGGTGCCCGCCCGGAAAGGGTCACATCGACGCCGTCGGAGGACAGGGCTTCGGTATGGGCCGCCCGCTCGAGCTCGGCGCGGCGGGCGGCGATCAAGGACTCCAGTTCGGTTGCAACCTCGTTGATCGCCCGACCCAAATCCCTGCGATCGATTTCCGGTACTGCGCCGAGGCCGCGCCTGCCCTCGGCTATGACCGAGCGCTTGCCCACGGTTTCGACTTCGACGGCAGCGAGCTGTTCCAAATCATCGGATTCTGCGATGCGGTTTGGAGCATCGGCTCTGAGCGCGTCGAGTGCTTCCTGGATGCTCATACGGACGGAAGATTAGTGGTCGGGTCTGATGAGTCGCGAGCCACGAGTCGAGAGTCGCGAGCATGACAAGTTGCCAGCTACCAGCTGTCAGTTGACAGACGTTGGCTTGCGCATGGACCTGTGGGCTGCGATCTGTTTCTTCCCTTTGAGGGAGCAACCGATGGCGACTTCGCCTCTCGCGGTCAGCCGACGGCCACCAGAAGCAGCGTGACCACGAAACTGGCAACGGAAGCGACGATCAGCCAAACGATCCTTCTGGTCATCGGGAGGACAAGGAACGGACCGACGCCGATTGCTGCCGCCAGTGCCACGTACACATTCTCTCCTACGGTCAGCCCAACGTAGACCGCAAGTGCCAGCACAGCGGCAACGGTGAGCGAGAGCAGCCTCCAGCCGGTCCTCCAAACGGACCGCAGTGACCGTCGCTCGGATGCTTGTGTGCTCATGAGAATGCATCGGCATCTCAGGGCACCGGCTACACCCACCGAACCGCAGACTTGGCCAGACCCTCGACTCAAGACCCTCGACTCAAGACTGTGAACTCAAGACTCTCGACTCAACGCATACATCGCGATTGACCCGGCCACGGCGGCGTTCAGGCTTTCCGGGCCGAGTATCGGGATGGTGAGGGCCGCCTCGCAGGCATCGATGACATCCTGTGGCAGCCCGTGGGCTTCGTTTCCGACCAACAGGGCTAGCGAATTCGAGGTATCGATCGTGACGGGTCGAACTCCCCCCGTCGACACGGTTGCCACCGGCGTCAACCCGGCTGCCCTCAGCACACCGGTGCTATCGACCTCGGAGATGCGTACGAAAAAGTGAGCGCCAGCCCCGGCGCGCAACACCTTCGGGCTCCATGGGTCGGCACCGCCGTGCCGGGCCACATTCCAGCCGAACGCCGCCGCCGTCCTGATCAAAGTGCCAACGTTGCCAGGCGTCGCCACCTCCCACAGCACCACGGTGGGCTTTGCCTCCAGCGGCTCCGGTTCCGGCATCGCAATGACCGCAATCGGCCCCCGCGGGGTCTCGGTTGGGGCGATGGTGTCGAGCACCTGCTCGGTGACCGTGACCACCTCTGTGTCGACATCCGGCGCGAGGTCGCCTTCGGGGACGAACACCACTTCCGGCACCACCCCCGCAGCGAGAGCAGCGCGAAGCGGATGAGGGCCCTCGAGGATCGTGCGTCCCGTCGCCTGACGCTCCCTAGCTCGTTGCAGGCGGCGAACCGCCTTGATGCGGTCGTTGTGCGGTGATGAGATCGTCATTACAGAGATGGACTCCGCCCCGGCAGAGCCTGACTACGGATGGTCGTGTCACTCGGCGTGTGCCGCGCCCGCCACTTCAACGAGAGCAGAAAAGGCTTTCGGATCGTTGACCGCCATCTCGGCAAGCATCTTGCGGTCCACCTCGACATCGGCAGCCTTGAGTCCGGAGACGAATTGTGAGTAGGTGGTGCCGTTCATTCTCGCCGCTGCATTGATGCGCTGGATCCACAGGCGCCGGAATTGCCCTTTTCGGGCCCGACGATCGCGATGCGCGTACTGCATCGAGTGCATTACCTGCTCGCGAGCGGTGCGATACCGACGGCTTCGGGCGCCTCCATAGCCGGAGGCGCGTTCCATCACCTTGCGGCGTTTCTTCTTTGCGTTGATCGAGCGCTTTACCCGTGCCATCGTGACTCCTAGTTGCCAAGCAGGCGGTTCATTCGCTTTTCGTTGCCGCCCGTGAGGTTCTTCTTGCCTTTCGTTCGCCGCCACCGCGCCGCCGACTTCTTGTGCCGGTTGTGACCGTGCCAGGCCTTGGTAGTGGAAACCTTGCCGGTTCCGGTTCGTTTGAAGCGCTTGGCAGCGCCCTTGTGTGTTTTCATCTTTGGCACGGTGTCACGCTCCTACTCTTCGGCTGCCGGCTCGTCGGCTGGCTCGTCATCTGCTTGTGCCTCTTCTTTTGGCTCCGACCGGCCCGATCCCCTCAGTGGGGCGAGCACCATCGTCATGTGGCGGCCTTCGAGTCGTGGTGGGGTTTCGATCTCTCCGTAGTCGGCAACGCTCTTTTGTAGCCGTTCGAGAATCTCGTTCCCGATTTCCGGGTGAGTGACCTCTCTGCCCCGGAAGCGCATCGTCACTTTCACCTTGTCGTGATCTCGCAAAAAGCGCTCCACCCGCTTGCGTTTGACCTCGAAGTCGCTTGCCCCGATCTTGGGGCGGAACTGCACCTCTTTGATCACGGTGCGAGTCTGCTTCTTCCTGGCTTCGCGAGCCTTCACGGACTGGTCGTACTTGTACTTCCCGTAGTCCATGAGGCGGACGACCGGCGGACGGGCCTCCGGTGCTACCTCGACGAGATCTAGCTCGAGCTGGTTGGCCAGCCATCGTGCCTCTTCAATCGATTTGATCCCGATCTGCCCACCATTCGGATCAACGAGGCGGACCTCTTTGACCCGGATCTTGTCATTGACTCTCGGCTCCTTGATCGGAGCACCTCCTGTTCTCGGCGGTCCGACATCGGCGGCGCATAGAAAAGGCAGCACGCGCGGTGCTGCCTGGTAATTCTGACCCGTCGCACCTCACAACGGTGGCCGGGTGGGAAGCAGGCGCCTCCGCTTGGTCGGTTGGCTGAGAGACTAGGCGTGGAAGGCAGCTAGTTCAATGGGGAGACGAGTTGCCAGCTACCAGTTACCAGTTACCAGCACCGATTTCGAACTGACAACTGGTAACTGGAAGCGAGCGCAGCGAGCGAACTGGTAACCGGCGTCAGCTCAGCTGACGCAAGACGTTGGCCGCACGGACCGCCGCTTCTGCAGCCTCCCTGCCCTTGTTGTGCTGGTCTGGCGCGCTGCGGGCGAAGGCGTGGCTCGGCTCGCTCACCGTGAGCACTCCCAGGGTCACAGGGACACCGGTTCGAACCGTTACCGCCATCAGGCCGTCGGAAGCGCATCGCGCGATGTGCTCGTAATGGTCGGTCTCCCCCTTGACCACGGCGCCGATGGCAACGACCGCGTCGTACCCGGTTTCTGCAAACCGACTGGCGACCAGTGGCAGCTCGAACGCTCCGGGTACATCGACCACGGTGACGTCCCCGGCTCCGGCGGCATCGAGCGCCTGCAACGCTCCGTCGAGCAGCCCGTCGGTCACCGGCCGGTTGAACAGTGATCTAACGACACCGATGCGGAGCCCAGAGGCGTCGAGCTCGCCCTCGAAGTGGGTCATCCGGTCGACCCGAGATGTCCCAGCTTGCTCTCCTTGGTCTCGAGGTAGCTCTTGTTGTAGTGGTTCTCCCCCACCCACAGCGGCACTCGCTCGCTGATGGTGATTCCGAAGGCGGCCAGCTGGTCGAGCTTCTCCGGGTTGTTGGTCAGCAACCGGATGCTTGCCACCTTCAAGTCATGCAGGATCTGGGCGTCGACCCCGTAGTGACGCCGGTCAGGCGGATGCCCGATCTGCTGGTTTGCTTCCACAGTGTCGAGGCCGTCCTCCTGCAGCCGGTATGCGGCCAGCTTCTCCACCAGGCCGATCCCGCGCCCTTCGTGGGTCGGGTTGTACACAATGACGCCCTGGCCCTCCTCGGCGATCCGACGCATCGACTCGCGGAGCTGGGCACCGCAGTCGCAGCGACGGCTGCCGAACACGTCTCCGGTGAGGCACACAGAGTGCACCCTGGTGAGCACAGCGTCCTCGCCGGCGACATCACCAAGGACCAGGGCCATGTGCTCGGAATGGGTATCCACGGCCCGATATCCGATGGCCATGAAGTCGCCGTACTCCGTCGGTATGGTGGCCTCCGCCTCTCTGGAGACCAGCGCCTCGGTCTTCCACCGATACGCCACCAGGTCGGCGATGGTGATCACCGGTATCTCGTGTTCCTTTGCGAAAACAGAGAGCCGGTCACCCTTGGCCATCGTCCCGTCGTCGTTGACCACCTCGCACAGGACTCCTGCAGGCGCCATCCCGGCGAGCGTGGCGAGGTCAACGGCTGCCTCGGTGTGCCCTGGTCGCACCAGGACCCCACCCGGCTTATAGCGGAGCGGGAACACATGACCCGGCCGATGGAAGTCGGCTGCCGTGTTGGATCGATCCACGGCCGCCCGGATGGTGGCGGTTCGATCGGCGGCGCTGATGCCGGTCGTGGTGCCAATTGCGTAGTCGATGGACACGGTAAAAGCGGTCTGGTGCGAGTCGGTGTTTTCCAGCACCATCAGCGGCAGGCCAAGCTCGTCGAGGCGCTCCCCCGTCATCGGAAGGCAGATCACCCCGCTCGTATAGCGCACCATGAAGGCGATGTGCTCGGCGGTCACCTTCTCGGCGGCCAGGATCAGATCACCCTCGTTCTCCCGATGCTCATCGTCCACGACCAGGACCATGTCACCGCGGGCAATGGAGGCAACGGCATCTTCGATGGACGAGTAGGTCATGCTTGCGTTCCCATCAGGCGCTCGACGTATTTGGCGAAAATGTCGCTCTCGATGTTTACTCGGTCTCCGGTTGACCAACGGGCCAGAATCGTGACTTCGAGGGTGTGCGGGATGAGCACGACCTCGAACCACGTCTGATCGGCCTCGGGCGGCGAGACCGCGGTGATCGTCAGGCTGACCCCATCGATCGTCACCGCGCCCTTCTCGACCAGGTAAGGAGCCAGGGAGGGCGGTGCCGCGACCCGGATCCGTTTGGCTTCGCCCTCGACGTCTATGGATTCGATCGTGCCGACGCCGTCGACATGCCCCTGGACGATGTGCCCATCGAAGCGCCCGTTCGCCGAGGCCACCGGCCGTTCTAGATTCACCCCAACGCCCACGCCAATACCGCCAAGATTGCTTCGCTCCAGCGTTTCACCCACGGCATCGACTTCAAACGTGGCCTCGCCAACTGCGACCGCGGTCAGGCAGACGCCATTCACTGCGACCGAATCACCGACGGAGAGCCGCTCGACCGTGTGGGCTCCCTCGATCACCAAGCGGCTGCCGGTCTCGGTTCGCTCGACTCGCTGCACCCGGCCAACCTCGGCGACGATCCCGGTGAACATCAGCGAGCCTCCAGGGGGGTGGCGTCGATTCGAACATCGGGCCCGAGGGTTGTGATCGCGGTGATCTGAACATCGAGCGCCGCCCCAATGGTCTCGAATACGCCACCAACCACGGGTTCGCCGACCCCGGCGCCGAGTTTGGCGCCCAGATACAACACAACCTCGTCGACCAGCCTCTGACGCAACAGCGACCCGGCGAGGGTCGGACCGCCTTCGGCCAGCACGTCTACGAACCCCATCGCTCCCAAATGCTTCAACATCGTTGTCAGTTCGACCCCATCCGGCCCCGGAGCGACGACGACGTCGTTGACGCCATCTGGCGGCTTGGCGCCGTCTGGCAAGAACAGGAGCGGATCCCGGTCATAGACGGTCGCCGCCACAGGTAGTGGACGCGAGCCGCCGACGATCACCGGGCGCGGCTGCGGCCCGGTGTATGAATCGATGCGGACATCAAGCCGCGGGTTGTCGGCGCGCACTGTGCCGGCGCCGATCAAGACGGCGTCGCTACGCGCTCGGAGACGATGGGCATCCGACCTGGCTTCTTCTCCGGTAATCCATTGCGACGTTCGGTCGGCTGCAGCCGCCTGCCCATCGATGGTGGTCGCCATCTTGAGGGTGAGCCGGGGGAACCCCGTTTTGCGGTGGTGGAAGTACCCGGCGTCGGCGCCGCGAACCACCTCGGGTAGGACACCTTCGACGACGGTGATCCCGGCCTTGCGGAGCTGCGACACACCACTTCCGGACACCCTGAGGTCCGGGTCCTCGACACCGATGATCACCGTGGCCACGTTGGCGCTGAGGATGGCGTCGACACAGGGTGGGGTTCGACCGTGATGAGAGCAAGGTTCGAGGGTGACGACAAGGGTGCCGCCGCCGGCGCGACCACCGGCATCAGTCAGGGCCAGAACCTCTGCGTGGGGCTGTCCTGGCCCGGCGTGGGCACGCTCGGCGACCACGGCTCCATCAGGGGAAAGCACGATGGCGCCGACCCGCGGATTCGGATGCGGATAGGTGTCGTCGGTCAGACCGACGGCCCTGCGCATCAGCTCCTCCGCGCGGCGTGTCTCAGACCGGTTGTCGTCGACGCGGCGCGACATGCGCCCTCCTTCTCCCATCCGGACTGTCACCGTCGGCCCCGGAGTTTCACCGGATCAGCCCCATTGCTGGGGGTCGCGGACTTTCACCGCCGGTCGGGAATTGCACCCTGCCCTGAAGGGGGCTCTTTGTTGGAGAGAGTGTACCGCTCGCCGCGTTCCAGCGGGCCGACAACTTCTGGGTAGCAAGTAGCGAGCACCAAGTACCCGTCCCTACTTGATGCTTGGTATGGCTATCAGGTCCTCTTGTCCACCGCGTACACCGAACCCGGCTGGCGCTTGGCGAACTCTTTCATCTCGGTCGCAATAGCTGAGACCTCCCACTCGGAGGTGAGCGGCCGGTGTCTGTTGGTGGCCACGCCCATCGACAATGATGCGATCGGAAAGGTCTGTTTGTCGCCGAGCCTGTCGGTGACCTCGATGTGGCCCTGGAGGGCATCGGTGGTGTCGTAAAACTCCAGGATGCCGTCGTCGAAGCTCTTGATGACCGCCTCGCAAAACGGTTCGATGTCTTCGGAGCCGAGGATGACGACGAAATCGTCACCACCGACATGTCCAACAAAGGCCGCCTCCCCTTCGGTTTCCTGCGCGATTCTCAACAAGGTCTCGGCAGTGAACTTGATGACGGCATCGCCCCGCATGAATCCGTAGGTGTCGTTGAACGCTTTGAAGTTGTCGAGATCGCCGTAAACGACCGCAAACAGCCCAGCATCGCGGACCCGGTTCTCCAATTCGGTCGTGATGCGAAAGTTCCCCGGCAGGCCGGTAAGAGGAGACAGATCGCGCATGTGTTGGGCGCGACGGATCACGCTTCTCACCCTGGCTACCAGCTCCTCGACATCAAACGGTTTGGTGATGTAGTCGTCTGCGCCGAGATCCAGGCCCTTCACCCGATCCGCAGCCCGCGGCTTTGCCGTGAGCATCACCACCGGCACATTCGCCGTTGGGACGTCGTTGCGCAGGTGGCGTAGGGTGGTCAGGCCGTCCATGCCTGGCATCATCACGTCGAGAAGGACGAGTGCAGGAGGCCGGTCGGCGGCGAGTTCGAGTGCTTCCGGGCCGCTGCCAGCAACCTCGACCTCGAAGCCCTCGCTCTCGAGATTCGTTTTGACGAACTCACGGATTTCCGGGTCGTCGTCAACGACGAGGATCCGATCGCTCATGGCACCTCTAGACGATCATCGCTTCACGTAGCTCTTCGATGGCTGCAGCGGGATCGTCCGTCCGGAACACGGATGTTCCGGCGACAAAGACGTCTGCTCCGGCATCGCGCGCCGGTCGTATCGTGGTCAGATCGATGCCGCCATCGATCTCTATATCGGTGCCGAGCCCTGCAGAATCAACGAACTTCCGCAAGCGCTCAACTTTCCCCAGAACCGTCTGGTCAAACTGCTGGCCACCGAAACCCGGTTCGACAGACATCACCAGGACCATGTCGGTTAGCTCGACGAACGGCTCCACCGCCTGGACCGGTGTTGGGGGATTTATCACCAGTCCAAACCCGAGTCCGACAGCTCGGGCCTGGGCCGCGATGTCTGCAGGGCTGGGAAAGACCTCGATGTGCACGGTGACGATGTCGGCCCCCGCTTCTTTGAGGGCCTCTAAATAGCGATCGGGGTTCAGGGTCATCAAATGGCAGTCGAGTGGAAGCTTGGTGATCTCTCGCAGCGAGGCGATCACGGGGATACCCACAGCCAGGTTGGGTACGAAGTGGCCGTCCATCACGTCGACGTGGAGCAGATCGGCGTGCGGCTCGACGCGCGCCACCTCCTCGCCCAGTCGGGAGAAGTCGGCGGCGAGAACGGAGGGCGCGATTCGGGGCGGTTTGATCATCGTGAGCGAGTGTAAGGAGTCGCAAGTCGCGAGTAGCAAGTCGCACGTCTCAAGCGGGATCAATCTTCCCGCCGGCCCCGCGGCGGCCGTTGAGCCAGGCCGATCCGCTTTGCACCGGTCTGCCTGCCGGCTGCAGCGTCACCAGGAGGAGACTGCCCTCAACGAACCCCGCCGCGGGCTCGCCGTCTACCTCTTCGAAGGCTCCGGGCTCGACGAAGGCGTCGGTGTGCTCGACCTCGAGCAGCTTGTGCCGGACACCCTCGATCACCACCCAGGCCCCGGGACGCGGATGGAAGGCTCGTACCGCCCTGTCAACGGCGTCAGCCCCCCAGCTCCCGTCGAGCCGTGCCTCATTTGGGTCGAGCAGCGGAGCATTCGTCACTCCTGCATCGATCTGCGGGGCAGGCTCCAACTGCGCTGCTAGATAATCGGGGAGGGCGTCGTTTACGATCATCCCACCGAGATAGGAGAGACGGCCGGTGAGTGAGCCGCCGGTCTCATCATCTGTGATGGGGGTCTCGACGACTGCAACCACAGGGCCGGTGTCCACACCCTCGTCGAGCAGCATCAGGCTGACGCCGGTCTTCTCGTCCCCGGCCAGGATGGCGCGCTCCACGGGAGCAGCCCCCCGCCACCGCGGCAGCAGCGAAAAGTGCACGTTCAAGTACCCGAACGGTGGCAGCTGGAGCACACGCGGCTCGAGGATCCTGCCATAGGCCACCACCAATCCGACCTCGAATGGCACCTTGGATAGGTTCTCCCACAGCTCGTCCTTGTCATTCGGTTGCTGGATCCTGAGACCCCACTGCTCGGCGGCGCGCTTCACCGGCGGCGCAACCGGCGTGCCCGACCGGCCGCGCGGTCGATCGGGTTGAGTGATCACGAGCTCCACATCGGTCACGTCGAGCAACGCGGCCAGGCTTGGGACCGCAGATGCAGGAGTGCCGAGAAACACCGAACGCATCAGGGTCGCCCTAGCCGGTCGTCGGCTACTGCCTCCCGGAGCTCCGCAATCGCCTGTTTCCTGTCCGCCTTGCTCAGGCGTTCGATGACGAGCCCGCCACTGAGGTGATCGATCTCGTGTTGAAGCACACGCCCCATCAGCTCGTCGCCCGAGTACTCGATCGCGTTTCCCTCGAGATCAAACCCCACGGCACGGGCGAAGCTGGGCCTAGAAATCTCCCAGAACCGCTCCGGAACCGATAAGCAGCCTTCTTCGAACGTCCACTCTCCTGAGGTTTCGACGATCTCAGGATTGACCATGACGAATGGCTCCTCTCCGATGTCGGCGACGAAGAGGCGCTTGGCGATCCC
>CAXMPL010000081.1:0-12482 GCA_964195125.1 uncultured Kiloniellales bacterium
CGGCCGCGTTTTTGGGGTCGACGGCGCCACCGCGATCGTCTTTCTTCGCCTGCGGTCTGCTGCAATTCGATTACGACGAACTCGGCGGGCTTCAGCGGGGCGAACCCGACCACGATATTGACGATCCCGGCATCGATGTCCTGCTGATTGGTCGTCGTATCGTCACAAGTCACGAAGTAGGACTCAGCACCGGTCTCGCCGGCAAACGCGCCCTGCCGGAATAGCTGATTCAGGAAATCACCGGCGGCGAGCCTGATCTCAGACCAGGTGGTTTGATCGTTCGGCTCGAACGCGACCCACTCCAGCCCTCTGTCCAGCGACGATTCGATGTACACCGCCGTCCTTTGCACCGGGAGGCACTTCCACTGCGACTCGAGCTGGTCTGCGCCCTCCCGGGTCCGCGCTCCCCAGATGAAGTGGCCGCCCCCTGGTATCGCGTTGAGGCAGTTGACGCCGAGCCGGCTGAGCTCGCCGATCTCTTCGTCCGAGAGCCGCACCGACAGGTCGGCCACGCCGTCGAGAGTGGCGGCCATCCCTGCCGGTGCCTTCCACACCCCATGGGTGGCGACGGTCCTGGCGATCACGCCGGCGACGGCCCCGGAGGGGGCGAAGGTGGCCACTCGGTCATCGCGCGCTGGGTCGGGTTGGCGGATGCGTGGGAAGTACACCGCGGCATGGCTGCTCACCGGGAACCCAGCCGCCGACGCGCCCTCCACGGCGCTCGCCGCCCTGGTCCATGCCGAGGGCGGGTCCATGATCATCATGGCCCTGCGAGTGCCGGCGTATTCGATGGTGTCGGTGATCACCTGCTCGTCGACATCACCGCTCGGCGTGTACGGCGGGACCACGATCAGGTTGACCAGACCGACCTGCTCCAGTGCGTAGACGCCTCGTTGCCTGCGCAGGTTGGGGCCGGTGGTGTAGTTTGCGGCGCTGACCGGCGCGCCGTCGTTGCCGCCGGTGGCCTTGCCCTTTTGCGGGAGGGCATCCATCGCCGTCGAGGGAAGCTCGCCTGGCAGGCGCACCAGGCTCGACTGCATCTCCAGGACCGCGTCGAGCCGTCTCGGGCTGCTGGGTGAAAGGCTCACGTCGGGAAACTGCTCCACGCGCCCGGTGCCACTATCGACCACCATCAGGTTGAAGGTGGTGAAATCCGCCGGGTTGGTGACGCGGTCATCGACCACCACCGACAGCTGGGCGCCCCAGGTGCCAGGTGAGGCTGCCTCCAGCGATAACAGGCCCGTCCCGGAGCCAACCAGGATCGAGGCAGTGTCGTCGGCAACGCCCTGGTGGACCCTGACGATGATCGCCGTCGTTCCTCCCTGTCGAAAGAAGTCATGGACCGAGTGGCCAAGCGCGCTCTCCGTCCACAAGCCTCCAAAGACGCCGTCGTACTCAACGGAGGAGGTGATGCTGACCGGCTCGTCGACCGGCCCCCGCGGTGCCCTTCCAATGAATGCCGTGATTGAGGACGGCACTCCGCTGATGCTCCGGGAAGCCGCCGCCTGCTCCTCGATGGAGGCACCCGGCTGCTCATGCTGAGACGGCATGGGCCGACCTCTCTCGCCGTATGTGATTGCGGATGCCACACCATACGGCCTACCGGGCCTCGGTATCGGGAGATGTCGGGATCCCGTTTGGGATCGCCACGTTCAAGTTGACCGGCCCGGCCTCCTCCCCTCGTCAAGATCACGCTCACCGTAGGATCCGGCGAACCGGCGGATCGGGAAGGGCACCATGTCTCGTCGAAACCGATACCTGTGGATCGTCTTGGGCGTCGCCATTGCGGTCGTGGCCATCCCGATTGCGATGTCATCGATCGTCGTAGCGCCTCAGCGGCTCTACCCAGGCGGCGCTACACCTGGGGGGTACACCCGGAGCCTGATCCTGTTCGTCCTTCCGGTCACGGCCTATCTCGTCTGGTTCGCCATCACCAAGCGGAAGGACCGTCGCCATCGCACTCCATTTCTGATCACAATCGGGATCATCACCGTCGCATGGACCGTGCTCGACACTCTCCTCGCTCGAAGCTTCTTCACCTTTCCCGATCCCGACGCCACCCTTGGATTCAACATCCCCGGCTGGGACCCGGAAACCGGATGGGGCCTCAACGTTCCTATCGAAGAGCTCCTCTTCTACGTCCTGGGCGCCCTCTTCCTCGTCCTCAGCTATATCTGGGCCAGCGAGGCGTGGTTCCCTGATCGTGATCTCAACGAAGAGGACTACCACGGGGTCTGGCCGGGGTGGAAGGGCTTCGTGGTCCCATCGATTCTGCTTGGTGGTGGGCTGGCGATCGTCGCCGCGGTTGTGGTCAAGCAGTTCACCTCGGCTCCTGGCTGGTTCCCTGGTTACTTCACCTTCATTGTGATCTTCGTGGCGGTGCCGTCGTTGATGATCTTCCGGGTCGGTTTCAGATTCATCAACTTGCCTGCCTTCCAGTTCACGGTGCTGACGATCGTCATCATCGCCATGCTATGGGAGGTCACTCTTGCGCTCCCATACGGCTGGTGGGGATACCGGCCATCGCAGATGATCGGGCTCTTCATCCGCCCCTGGTCCGACCTCCCTATTGAGGCCGCGATGCTCTGGGTCGCCGCTGCCTGGAGCAACGTGTCGACCTATGAACTCGCTCGCCTCTGGTACCACCGCAACGAGCGGGCGGCGGCACAATCAGGGCTTGGCGTCGAGGTTGGCTAGGTCGGGCGCCGCCCCGAGCGTTTCGAAGATCGTCGCCGCTCGCTCCTGGTAGATAGCGGCTCGCTCGGTGCTGAGTTCGCCGTGGTTGAGCATTGCGGACAGAAGCAACGCCTCCTCGTAGGGAATCCCCAACCGTTCGGCCTCGGCAAGACCCCGTCTCCAGTGACGCATCGCTCGGCGCCCCTTGCCGGTGAGGGCGTAGTACAGCCCCCAGGCTTGGTGCTGCCGGGGCCTGGCGATTCCGACGCTGCGAGCGAGCCGGCTCATCGACCGGCAGGCTCGATGAGCGCCGCGCTGGATCGTCTGTGGGCTGGCTCCGACCGGCTCGGACCGAGAGCGTTCCAGGGCGGCCAGCCAGACCCGGGTGGTTGCAGCAAAACCATCGTATGCGTGTGGGGCGGTGAGCCACTCGGTCCGTTTCATCAGGTCGAGCGACGAGCTGGCATGCTCCAGCGCAGCGTCGTGGCGCCCCTCGCGCCACTCGCCGAGGGCGAGGAAGCCGAGTCGGGCGATCTGCGCCGGGAGCTCACCCACCTGGTCAGCAAGTGCGGCGACGGCGGCCAGCTCGGCACCGGCGACACCCGACTCCCCCCGGTGCAGAGGGATCGAGGCGCCCCAGATGCGACTCCACACGATGTGCAGCGCTTCGTCCATGTCCTCGGCCTCCTTCCGCAGCTCCCGGTAGCGCTCGGCCGCCTCGTTCCACCGACCCTCGAACAGGAGCTGGTAGGTCCGCACTGCAGACGCGTTGAGATAGTCGTAATGCAGGTTGAGCTCGCCGAATTCGCCGATGGCCCGATCGGTTGCGGTGCCGGCCTCCTCCCAATCGCCGATAGAGGTCAGATAGATAGCGCGGTTGAATTCCACGTCGGCGCTGGCCTGCCGATCACCGGCCGCATCGGCGGCGGCTACCCCCCGGTCGTGGTAGCGGGCGGACGCACCCCGCATCCCCGCCGTCCCGGTTCCGTAGCTCATGAAGCTGTAGCCCCGGGCGAGAACGGCACTTGGCGGGATGCGCTCGGCCTCGTTGGTCGCCGCCAGACCGACGTAGAAGAGCGCTGGTGCGTCTTGGCTGGCGAAGGTGGTCGTGGTCATGGCGTAGTACACCGTGGCCAACTGGTAGATCCGGTCGTGCCGGTCGCTACGCCGGCTGATGAAGAGGCTCGGGGCGAGTCGGTGGGCGACCTGCCGGATCGACTGACCTACCAGACCCAGCCAGAGCAGGACCCGCGCCCTTGGCAATGGTTTGCCTAGCAGCGTGGCCGCCTCCCCCAGGGCGTCGTGGCTGGCGGAAAGGTCGCCGAGGGCGCGGTAGGCGGCACCCAGCTCGGTAGCCCAGCTGGCACGCTGGAGCGGTGGCGCCGTTTCCTGACCGAGCTCCTGAGCTTCGCTGAGGAAGTTGACAGCCTCTTGGTAGGCGGCGATGCCCATCGCATACCGGGCCGAGCGCTCCAGCGCCGCTTCGGCCTGCTCGACGTTCCCCGCCCGAATCCAGTGCTGGGCGATGACGGGATCGAGCGGCGACGGCTCCAGCGCGACCCGGTTGAGCAGCGACGTCGCCACCCGCTCGTGGATGCGGCGCCGCTCCGCCTCGGGCAGGGTGCTGTAGGCGACCTCTGCGATGAGGCCATGCTTGAACACGTAGTGGTCGTCTTCGGTGCCTCGCTCCAGGAGATGGTGGCGCTCGATGTCGGACAGATGCTTGGCCACCTCGTCCTCGGTGACTTCGGCGGGGTGGACCGCAGCGACGGTGGCCACGTCGAAGTCCCGACCCACCACACTGGCCACCCGCAGCGACAGCTGCTGGGGCAGCGACAGCTGATCGATCCGGCTGGCCACCGTGCTCTGCACCGTGGCCGGATACGTGAAGGTGGCCAGCTCCTCGACTGCTCCCTCGACGTGCCCCAGGGCATCGACCCTGATGACCCCGGCATCTCGCATCGCCAAAGCAAGCTCCTCAACAAACATCGGGTGACCCTCGGTACGTTCGAATATGGTGGTCGCGACGTCTTCCGGCAGCGAGCTCACGTCGAGGCGCTGACTGACCAGGGCGGCCGTCTGCTCCCGGCTCAGCGGGCCCAGCTGCAGGACGGTGGCGTGGGCAGCATCGGCCACGTACTCGGCGTACAGCTGGTCGGATCCTGGTTCGAGGCGCAACGCCAGGACGATGAGCGTCCTCGGGATGTTGAGCAGCGAACCGAGCAGCTCCCAAGACGGTTGGTCGAGCCACTGGGCGTCCTCGACCACCAGCAGCGTCGGGATCCGCTCGAAAAGCAGGGAAAGTACGGCGGCGAGTGCGTCGTGGGCCGCGTCCGGCTTCGACGGGGATTGTTGCGGGGTATCGGCGCTCACGCCGAGGATCTTCTTGACCAGCTCTTGGCTTTGCGGCGCCTCCGGCAGCAGTTCGGCAAGCCGTTCGGCAGCGGCGTCCTCCCCGCCGAGGAGGTCGAACAGTGCCGGGCGGAATGCGTGATATGGCGTCGAAACGTTGAACGGGCTCCCCTGGATCACGACGCCGCGAATCGGGAGCTTTTGCGATTGGTCGAGGAGGTGGCCCACCAACCGGGACTTACCGATGCCGGCCTCGCCCTCGATGACGAGCAGGCGCCCGTTCGACTCTCCCCTGCTGATCGTCTGCAACTCGAAGGCGACCTGGGCTACCTCGTCGGATCGCCCCACGATGGGCTTGCGGCCCGGCACCTCTGGCGCCAGCTCGGCCATAGGGGTGAACACGCGGGTCTCCCCGGTAACCCCCTTGAGAGGACGCGACGCAAGCTCCTCGAAGACGATGCGGCGGCGCGCTGCCACCGTGGTGTCGGTGTCGGCCAGAATCCTCCCGTCGGATTCGTTCATCAACCGGGCGGCCCGGTTCACCGCATCGCCCACCATGGTGTATTGCCGGCTGCGCAGGCCGCCGATATCGCCGAAGAACACCGGGCCGCTGCCGACCGCCGCCGGAAGCTGGTTGGGCACGGCAAGGCCACTTTCGTCGAGGCGGGCGCGAAGTGCGGTCACTGCTTGGATCGCCCGCAGCGCGTCATCGTCGTGGACATGGAGGGCGGCACCCCATACCGCGATCGCGGTCGTCCCGCGGTGATCGGGGAGCAGGTTGACCACCGAACCTCCGTAGGTAGCTACGGCCTCCTGAAACGTCAGGGCGAGCTGCTGGATCTTCGCCACCCGGTCGGGCTCGTCCACCTCGACCCTGGGGAGGCGGACGAACGCCACGCTGACCCTGCGGTATTCGGCAAAGGAGTCGAGGAAGCCAGCCTGGTGGCGTGCCCGAACGATGGCGGGAACGAAGGGGTGGAGGAGCGCGGCATCGGGTGCCGGGACGACGGGGTCCGCTACCGTCGGTGGCGCGACCTCTTCCTCTTGGAGCCCCTGGCCTGTGGTGACGTGTCGATCGTCGAGGTCGAGCAACGTGGCGGCCTCGGGCGACAGCACTACTTCTCCTGGCTCGGCATCGTCGAGGGTGGGTTCGAGCTGCTCGATGGCATCGCCCCCCGCGATCGGGATCCAGGATCCGTCGTGGCCACCCGCTGCTACCAGCCAGGCGCGCCCGACGCCGATGGCGACCCGGAACGCCAGCCCATTCGTATCCACGTCCGTAGACACCCCCCGGGACTGGATGGCGTTGCCCGCCCAGATGGCGGCACGGGCCGCTTGCTGCAGGTCGCTGTCGTCGCCGACGCGCCACACCGCCAGCAGGGCGTCTCCCATGAAGTTGACGATGCTGCCCCCGCTTTGATAGACGATCCGGTCGAGTTCGCCGAAGGCCTGTTGGAGCCGGGCGCTGAGCTTCTCGGATCCCGATGAGCTGTCCTGGGCGAACGCCTCGGTCATGGCGGTGAATCCGACCACGTCGGCCTCGAGGGCGACGGCAGGGATCAGCTCCTCGCTGGGTCCATCCGTCGACCCCGGCCTGGCGAGACGATGCACGACGAACTCGGGAACGAAGGATTCGAGGCGTACCGCGGCCTCGGCGGGCCCGTCATCCACTCGAGCGAGCCTTCCGGTTGGCCCGTGCCGCCCGAGCCCCTCGGGGACCGGCCAATGCAGTGTCGAGGAGGATGCGGGACACCTTGCCCCGCCCCTCGGCGTCACGCTGCTCCCACCAATCGATGGAGTCGGGGATCTCGAACCGCTCCTTGGATCCCTTCTCGCTGTCCTGCCACCCCATCACCTGTTCGAGCAGATCAAGCGAGACATCGCGCAAGATGAGGGAGCGGCGGCCCACCCTGGCCAGGATCACGCCGTCGATGGTGCCGACGGCTCTGACCAGCTGGTGTATCGCCCAGTCCGGTACCGGCCACATCATGTTGCGCGGGATCTCCATGGCGTCGGCGACACCGGCTGGCATGAACAGCCGCATCATGGCCGAGGGAAGCCCGGGAAGGGTCTTCTCCGCAAGTGCATTTCGAAGGATGCTCAGCAGCTCGATGCCGTGTGGGCTCGGGGCGACCTGCCGATTCTGGATGGCGCGAGTGAGCTGCTCCGCCTCCTCCACGTTCAGCGGGAGCAATCCACTCTCGATGCCAAGCAGGCAACCCACCTGGCGCCAGGTATCGATGTAGGCCTGGGCCTGCTCGTCGGTCACCCGCATGTTCATCTTGCCGAGCCCCTCCAGGACGAGATAGGAGAAGGTCATCAGGGTGGCGGCCAGGTCCTCCTGGTTGATCGGCACCCCGAGCGTCTCCGTATCGAAATCGGGATCTTCCACCAGGAGCCGTCTGATGGCGGCGTGGATGAGGCGGGTTCGCTCGGCGGCTTCCCTGCCCCCTTTTCCCTCACCCAGGCCTTCGGTCATCACGTCCATGATGATCTGGGAAGTCTCGGCAAGGCGCCGGTCCGGTTCCAGCTCGAGGAACTTGGTCGTGGCCAGCACCTGGACACCCTTCCTCGCCGAGTACGCCGCGGGCAGCGAGTAGCAGCCGAGGATCATGAGGATCTCGGGCCCATACATCTCGAACAGGTCCTGGCCGATGCGGATGTCCTCGTCGGTGACGCCCGGCATTCGCTCTGCCATGGCCTGGAGGAGCTCGCGGAGGCTGGCCTCGGCCTCCTCGTTTTCGTCAGTGGCCAGTTCAGCGAGATCCGTCCTGGCCACGTTCTTCTGCTTGACCAGCGCCGCCATCAGCGGCCGCATCGACTCCTTCTTGAAGTGATCCGCGACGAAGCGGTCCGCTTCCGGATCGCCGACCTGCCGCCAGGCGTCGAGTTCTGCGTTGGTGGGTGGCCATTTGCGCGCCATCCGTGTTTGCTCCTCTCGGGCAGTGCGCGAATTGTACGTGCTAGGGGCAGGACTACGCCGGGTACGAAAAAACGTATGCGCGGCTCGGCAGGTGAGTCGTCTCGTCCGTGACTGGCGAGAAGCAGACGCCGATGCCTGGGACTCGAGCGTCGGCGCCTTGGTTCTCTGCACTTGACTTCGAGGCGGAGTGGAGTTCGTACCAGAGCGCCGTGTCGAATCTGCCCGATTCAACGAGCTGCGGAGTTGCGTTCACAGGAATGCGTATTCGGAGAACGGGCTTACGCCGGTCGTCGATCTTCGGTCTCGGTGAGCCGGGTTTCCGAGTGAAGACGCGTTGATGCGCCTGGAGAGGGTTGGGTCGCATCGTCCGACGCCCCCCAGGCTCGCCTGTGTAGATTCCCTGCCAGTGTCGACGCTTGGTGAGCATGGAAACCTTCCAGCATGATGTCCTGATTATCGGGGGCGGTGGAGCGGGGCTCCGCGCCGCGATCGCCGTAGCTCGGGATCATCCCGATTTCAGCGTCGGTGTGATCTCGAAGGTGTACCCGATGCGGAGCCATACGGTCTCGGCCGAAGGCGGGGCCGCCGCCGTTATCTCCCCGACCGACTCGTTGGACGACCACGCCTACGACACGATCTCGGGGTCCGACTGGCTGGCCGACCAGGACGCCGTCGAGGTGCTCGTGGAGCACGCGCCCGAGGAACTGTTTCAGCTGGAGCACTGGGGATGCCCGTGGAGCCGTGAGCCCGACGGCCACATCTCGGTCCGCCCCTTCGGTGGGATGAAGCTGGAGCGGACGTGGTACGCCGCCGACAAGACCGGTTTCCATCTGCTCCATACCCTCTTCCAGACCTCGCTCAAGTACGACGCCATCACCCGCTACGACGAGTGGTTCGTCACCAGCCTCATCGTGGCCGACGATCGCTGCCAGGGTGTTACCGCCATCGAGATCCGTACGGGGGAGATCCACGCCATCGGTGCCAAATCAGTCGTCCTATGCACCGGCGGAGCGGGACGGGTCTACCCATTCACCACCAATGGCAGCATCAAGACCGGCGACGGCATGGCGCTGGCCTACCGCGCAGGGGTGGCGCTCAAGGACATGGAGTTCGTCCAGTACCACCCGACCGGCCTCCCCGGCACCGGCATCCTGATCACCGAGGCGGCCCGCGGCGAGGGTGGGGTCATGGTCAACAGAGAGGGCCGGCGTTACCTTCAGGACTACGACCTGGGTCATCCCCTCGACCTCGGCGATCCCAACCATCCACAGAAGCGCACCATGGAGCTCGGCCCCAGGGATCGTCTCTCCCAAGCCTTCATCAAGGAACGGGAGGCCGGACGAACCTTCGAGGGCCCAGACGGCGATTATGTCCACCTTGACATCCGCCACCTGGGGGAGGCGACGATCGATCGCAAGATCCCGATGGTTCGGGAGCTGGCGGTGCGCTATGTCGGCATCGACCCGGTCGAGGAGCCGATACCGGTTCGCACCGTCGTCCACTACATGATGGGCGGGATCGACACCGACACCAACGCGGTGACTTCTCTGCCGGGGCTCTTCGCCGCTGGAGAGTGCGCATGTGTCAGCGTGAACGGCGCCAATCGTCTCGGTTCCAACTCGCTCACCGAGATCCTGGTGTTCGGTGCCAGGGCCGCGGTGGCGGCCGTCGACCACGCCGGCCAGGTTCCACCTCCGGCGAACCAGCTGCTGGAGAACTCAGCACGAGCAGACGAGCAACGGCTCCTGGAGACGCTGCTCCGTCCCAACGGTGGAGACGAGACCGTCTCCGGCATCCGAACCACCCTCCAGGAGACGCTGGAGGAAGGCGCCGGCATCTTCCGGGACCAAACCACCCTGGAACGGACCTGCTCCACCATCGCCGAGTTGAAGGCGCGTTACCAGAAGCTGACCCTGGCCGACACCAGCCGCACCTTCAATACCGACCTGGTGGCGGCGCTCGAGCTGGGAGCCATGCTCGACGTTGGGGAGGCCATCGCCCACAGCGCATTGGCTCGGACCGAATCCCGAGGATCACATCAACGAACCGACCACCCCGAGCGTGACGACGAACGTTTCCTCTTCCACTCGCTCGCCTTCCGAGGCGAGGGCGACCCCACGATCGGCTACAAGGAGGTGACCATCACCCGATGGCCACCGGGGGAAAGGGTGTATGGACGTGACTGAACGGGCGGTCCTCGAGGTGTACCGGTACCTGCCGGACCAGGAGTCTGAGCCGAGACTTCAAAATTACGAGATCACCTACCGGGACGACTGGGTGGTGCTTGATGCTCTCAATCACATCAAGGCGGAGATCGACCCGACCCTCAGTTTCCGCTGGTCGTGCCGGATGGGTGTGTGCGGGAGCTGCGGCATGATGGTCAACGGTGAGCCCAAGCTGACCTGCGAGACCTTCGTCCGGGACTACACCACCGAGACCATCACGATCGAGCCCCTCGCCCATTTCCCCGTCGTGCGCGACCTCGTGATCAACATGGAAGATTTCATGGAGAAGCTTCCGACTGTCTCACCGTGGCTGATTCCCGATGAGGACAAGCCCCTAGAGGAAGGGGAGTACCTGCAGACCCCGGCCCAGGTGGCCCAGTACCAGCAGTTCAGCATGTGCATCAACTGCATGCTGTGCTACTCGGCGTGCCCGGTATACGGGCTCGACTCGGCCTTCACCGGTCCGGCGGCCCTGGCCTTGGCGGAGCGGTACAACCTCGACTCCCGGGACAACGGGAGCAAGGAGCGGGCCAACGTGGTCACCGCCCACGAGGGCATCTGGGAGTGCACCTACGTCGGCGAATGCACCGAGGTCTGCCCCAAGGGTGTCGACCCCGCCGGAGCGATCCAGATGCTCAAGCTGTCCTCTGCCCGCGACTGGGCCATGTCCCCGCTGTCTCTGGTCATGCCGCGCGGTGGCCGGTCGTGACACCCGAGATCAACCGTCCCCTGCCGCGGAGCTGGTGGTTGCGGAAGCCGGCGTACTTCAAGTTCATGATCAGGGAGATGACCAGCGTGGCGGTGCTGGCCTACTCATTGTTGATCATCTGGGCGCTGTGGGCGGCCGCCGATGCCCAATCATTCTCTACGTTCTACGACTTCCTGCGCAGCCCGCTGAGTATCGGGTTGCACGCCGTCGTCTTTGGGTTGGCGTTCTATCACACCATCACCTGGATCGCCCTCACCCCCAAGGTCATGGTCGAGTGGCGCGGGGATGAGCGGGTCGACCCCGACCTGATCGCGTGGAACATCTGGCTCGTCTTCGTCCTGGTGACCGTCATCGTGCTGGTGCTGGTGTTGGCATGAGCTCGCGACCCTCCAAGACCGCCCCGTTGTTTTGGCTGCTGTTCTCGGGCGGCGGAACGGCGTCGGCGCTGCTGTTGCCTGCCATGCTATTTATCACCGGGGTAGCGGTCGCTGCCGGGTGGATGTCCGACGACGAGCTTCTGGCATTCATCAAGAACCCGCTGACCAGGCTGGCCCTGGTGGGCTTGGTGTTCCTCTTCCTGTTTCACTGGGCGCACCGGTTCCGCTACGCACTCGTCGACCTTGGGCTGAGCCGAATCGGCACCCAGGCATGGCTCTTTTACGGGACGGCGCTGGCGGGAACGATTGTCGCCGGGCTTGGCGCCCTCCGTCTGTAGTGTCAGCCGAAAGGGAGCTGCGTGGCAGAAGAGTTTGAACTGAAGAGCATCACGCCCGACAGCGTCGACGCCGCCATCAGCCGTGCCGAGCACTACCGGTTACTCGGCCAGCCGGTCCAAGCGCGGAGCATCTGTCACGACGTCCTTGCGGTCGAACCGGAAAACCAGCGGGCTCGCGTGCTGCTCGTGCTGGCGACGACGGACGAGTTCAAGACCGGAGCGTCGTCGACGCGCGACGCCAAGGAGCATCTGAGCAAGCTCACCGACGAGTACGAGCGCCGCTACTACAGCGGCCTCATTGCCGAGCGTCGGGCCCGCGCCATGTTGACCAAGGGCCCCAGTGCGTCCTTCGCTTATGACGCGTTCCGTGAGGCGATGGAGTGGTATGAGAAGGCCGAAATCGTGAGACCTGACGGCAATGACGACGCCGTCCTCCGTTGGAACTCCTGCGTCCGCACCATCGAGGACAAAAACCTCCGGCCCCGCCAGGCTGACGTAGAGCTGAGCCTGGAGTAGCCCGGAACCGCAACACGCCAAGAAGCCTCCAACGGAAGCGTCTTGGGATCGATGGCTTGGGCTCTGATTCGCCGAGTGGTTGTAGCCGGGCCGGTGCGTAGACTCGACCCATGTCGCATTTGGGCCCACGATGTTGAAGATGGCCGTCGGCGCCACCGAGGAGATGGACGGCGAACTCGCCGCAGCCGATGTGCTCCAGCAGTGCGCCGCCGCCCTGGACGGGGAGACTCCAAAGGCCGGCCTGCTCCTCGCAAGTCACGATCTCGACTTCAAGGAGTTCCTTGCAGCCGTCGCCGATGCCCATCCGGACCTCGAGCTCATCGGCTGCACGACTCTGGCGCCGATGTCATCGGCATCGGAGTACAT
>CAXMPL010000082.1:0-5944 GCA_964195125.1 uncultured Kiloniellales bacterium
CATGCTGAGCACGTCACCAACCATTCCCATCCGCTGGGCGCTTGCCATCCCCTCGATGAACGCCGTCGCTGCTGCGTCGAACTTTCCGGCGGCAACGTTGGCCATGCCCAGCCCTTCCATCGAGACCACGGTGCCGCGAACATAGGAAATCTCGCGGCAGTGGGCGACCTGCTTGGCATACAGCTCGATGGCGTCGTCCAGTCGGTTCTCTTGCGCAGCGGCACCAGCGAGGAGCCAAAGGTTCCAGACGGTGACCCAGTACTCGCCTTCGACCGGCAGCCCCACCCGCGCACGTTCGGCGAAGTTCGCGACCATCTCGAGGTCGCCAGCAATCAGGGCGGCGAACGAGCGCCAGTCCCGCATGGAGGCAACCCAGAACGGCTCATCCATTGACTTGAACCGGACGATCGCCTCGTCGAGCCTGGCCGCCATCTCCTCGGGCCGTCCGTGATAAGCCAGAGCAAGTACCAAACACTGCACGGCGATCCAATGGTCGAGCGGTTCGGACGATCGAGCCAACGTGTCATTGGGCCCCGCCGTGGCCTCCAGCCCGGCATCGGGCTGGCCCAGCAGCGTCAGTGCCCAGCCCTTCACCGCCGAAGCCAGTGCCCGCAATACCGCGGTGTCCTCGTCATCGGGGTCGTCCGGCAGCGCCTCCAGGGCCTCGTCGAACAGCGCGACGGACGCCTGATACCAGCCCCGGATCTCATAGACCATGAAGAACCCCATGATGAAGCTTCGAGCTCGTCCGGCTTCGCCGCTAACGATGTGGTGACGCCAGGCGGACCGGATGTTCTCCATGTCGGCTTCGACGGCGGCCAGCAATTGCGCCTGCCCGCCCCCGGACATCAGGAGGGGAGCCTCGCTCATCAGGTCGGCGTAGAAGGCGGCATGGCCGTCGATCACCTGGACGTGGCGCTCGGCGTTGCGCTCCAGCTCGGCTGCGGCGTACTGCCTGAGCAACTCATGGACCTCGTAGCGCCCGGTTTCGGGGTTGGCCGTGAGCAGCGACTTGCTCACCAGGTTGGCGAGCCCGCGCAGCGACGCACCGGCTACCGACTCGGCCGCCTCTCTCGTGAACCCGCCGCGAAACACCGAAAGCGCGGTGAACGTGTCGCGCTCCTCTTCGCTGAGCAGCGCCCAGGAGTAGTCGAAGACGGCCCGAATGCTGCGCTGTCGCTCGGGGACGTCTCCCATCTCGGTCTCCAGAAAATCGACATTCTTTCGGATCTCGGAGGCGATCTCGTCGATGGGCAGCATGTCCACCCAGGCCGCAGCGAGCAGGATGCCGAGGGGAAGTCCGCCGGTCAGCTGCAGGATCTCGGCCAGCGGGTCGAGGTCGTCCTCGGTGAGCACGAAGCCTGGATGCGAGCGCGATGCGGTCTCGGTGAACAGCTGGACGCCGCTGGCCTGTGTTGCCTCCGCAGGGCTGTCCCAGCTCGTCTCGAGCCCGGTGAGCGACAGCACGGTTTCCCCGGTCAGGTTGAGCTTGGAGCGGCTGGTGGCGATCACGGTGACATGCGGAGCCGCCCGCAGGATCTCGGCAACGACCGACGCCACTCCGGTGAGGTGCTCGAGATTGTCGAAGACCAGGAGCTGTCGCTTTGTGACGAGATGCGTGAGCAACTGGGTCTGGACGTCTTGGTCGGTGGTGAGGGCGACGCCAAGCGATTCGGCAATGGTCTGCACGATGTCGTCGCTCAAGCCGATCTCGGCGAGGCCGACGAAGAACACTCCGTCGGGGTAGTCGCCGGTCAGGTCGGCAGCAGCCTGGATACCGAGTCGGGTCTTGCCGCTGCCGCCGGGGGCGAGAATCGTGAGCAGCCGGGTGGAGCCAAGCAATCGCTTTGCTTCCGCGAGCTCGGCCTGTCTGCCGACGAAGTCCGTCACCTGGATCGGCAGGTTGTTCGGCACCTCATCCAGCGACGACAGCGGTGGGAACTGGTCGGTCAAACCTACGACGTCGAGTTGGAAGACCCGCTCGGGCCGTGTCAGGTCTTTGAGGCGGTGCTCGCCCATGTCGCGAACGGTGACGCCCTCGGGCAGATCTTGTTCCTGGACCAGCTCCCGGGTCGATCCCGACAGCAGCGTCTGGCCGCCGTGGGCGATGCCTCGGAGCCGGGCAGCCCGGTTGACCGCCGAGCCGTAGTAATCGCCGAGCTGCAGATCGGCGGTGCCGGTGTGGAGCGACGCGCGAACCCGCAGCGGCCTCGGCGTATCCCAGGTCGCCTCCGCCAGCCGTCGCTGCATCTCGGCGGCGGCAGCGACAGCATCTGCGGCCAAGCGAAACACGACGAACCTGCTGTCGCCCTCGCCACGAGGTCGTACCGGGATGCCGTCGTGTGACTCCGCCGCCTCCTCGATCTCGGTGTCGTGGCGGCGGATCGCCTCCATCATCGACTCCGGGGCCTCTTCCCACAGGCGCGTGCTGCCCTCGATGTCGGTGAAGAGGAACGTGACTACTCCATCGGGCAGCTCTGGCATCGAGGCGATTCTAATTCCCGGCAGGAGTCTGCGTCACGAAGCGACGAAGAGCGACAACGCACTGCTCAGCTGTTCGGGCTCGTCGGAGCCGATTCGGGATCGACGGGAGGCCCCCGGCCATCCGCTGCACCCTCGGATCGACCTGGAACTCCCACCACCGCCGGTGGTCCTCCAACTCGTTCTCGGTGATAGGACCCCCGTTCGTAGTGTCGCCGTCGGCGATGCGTTCGAACCTGCCACGACTACAGGCAGAGGCAGCTCGCTATCGAATTTCGGCTTCCCCACACAGTCCCCATTCCCTCGGAGAACGAGCCCTCCACGATCTCCGGGGGCGGATTCACCGGCTGCGCAAACTCGGATCCAACCGCCGGGTCTGCTGTCTCGCTTCCTCTTTCAGATCTCACCGAGGCGCACAGATCACTCATCCTCGGCCGGCTGAGAGACACCAAGCGAGCGCTCAACAACCGGCATTCGTTCTTGGGTTTTAGTAACGCACGTGCCGATGTGGGCGGTGCTAGTCCACACTGTTCCAGCGATTGGATATCGTCTGGTTCACGGCGTGACGGCGATGATGTAGTGGGAGGCGAGCTCGACCTTGCGCACGTCATGCTCTCGCATGAACCGCTCGCAGCGTTCGCGTACCCGCTCGGCCTCATCAGGGTCGAGGGCCATCGCGGTGCGTCGCAGGCCTGTGCCCAGCACGATCCGCCACCAGTCACTGGACTCGACCGGGATAACGTCCACTTCGCTGTGAATCTCGGACGCGGGGACCCCAGCGTCGGTCATGATCGCCTGGAGTGTGCCGCGGTCCTCGGTGCGTCGCCAGGGTTCGACCACGTCGAAACCGGGACGCTCGGCATGGACCGCATCCACGAAGACGTCAAGCATCGGCGTGAAGAACCGGTCACCCAACACGGTGATGGCGATGCGCCCGCCGGGCCGCAACAGTTCCCAGAAGGATCGTACGAGGCCCGGCATGTCGTCGACGAAGAACAGCCCGAGCACGCAGAGCACCACGTCGAACGAGCCCGGCGGTAGCTCTAGGTCGGTCATGTCGCCGGCCTGGAGCTCGACGTTGGTCAGGCCGGTGGCGGTCACCTTCTCCTGTGCGATCGCCAGCATCTGGTCCGCGTAGTCGACCCCCAGCACCTGTCCGTCCGGGCCGACCGCCCGGGCGGCCGCCACAACCGACGGACCCGTGCCGCAGGGGACGTCGAGGACCGACTCGCCACGTACGGGTGACGCTAGAGCGACGGTCCTCGACGAGAGCTGCTCCCAAAAGGCCCGAGAGCCCCGCTCGTAGTCAAGCGAGGCAGCGTCATATGTGCCCTTGGGGTCGAAGCCGCGAAGAGGATCGTTCATGGGACTAGCTCAGAAGCCTCAGTGACCGTCGTGAACCTCGACGGATGTCGTCGGCGACCAGACCATGCGCCTCGCGATGCACCGCAATAGCTGCCTCGCCGTCCCGGGCCTCGACCAGGCAGTACACGGCACCCTCGGCCTCGTTGTACCAATACTGCTTGTAATCCACGCCGTACTGCTCCTGGGTGGCCAGATCCACCTGGTGAGCGCCGATGACCGCCTCGGTCGTGAGGCCATCTACGTTCCTGTGGGTATCCATGTAGAGCGGCATTATCCATCCTTCCGGCTGGCGTCGGTCGACTGTAGCGCCGTTGCCGCCCGACGCCGCTACGGGTCCGGCGCGTGTCTAGAAGTGGGACTCGGGTCGATTCAACTCCCCCCTTTCAGGTAGGGCATAACAGGCAATATGCGCTCCCTTGCTTCGTTCCGGTCGGGTCCCCTATCAGCCAACGCACCGTGTTGGGCTTAGCCAGTAGTTTTCTATCTGCTGGTAGATCAACGCATACGCCAAAATGATGAGCCCCACTACCAGGCATTGAAATACGAGTGCCATTACCAGGCATTGAAATACGAGTGCCATCACCGGAATGAATGGGAGCCCACACTGAACAGTGTCGCCGCCGACGTCATTGCTTACGGCCTGGCCGCTGGTCTCAGCGTGCTCGCGGTGCTGGTCACACTCATCATCCTGACCAGCGGCAATCCCACGGCAAACGGGTGGGCGCTTCTCGCCGGATTCGTGCTCGCTGCGACCGGAATCGGGCTGGCCTTGATTCTCCTCAGCAGCATGCTGACGCCGCAGGAACGGGAGCCGGTGCTGCTGAACCTCCTCAAGTTGGTGCTCGGCGTGCTGCTGCTGGTCGCCGCCTGGCACCAGCGACCAGGACGCGATCGGGGGGAGGGGGGCGGCGGCAAGCTGAAGGCACTGCTGGCCAAGCTGGAAGGGCTCACCCCACGGGCCGCGTTTACCACCGGATTGGTCCTCGCCGTTGCCCCCAAGCGGCTCGCCATCTCGGTAATCGCAGCCCTGACGATCGGCACCGCGGCACTCACGACCGGCGAGTCCCTGGCGCTGCTGGCGGTGTACGTCGGGCTGATCAGCGCCCCGATCTGGATCCTGCTCATCGGCTATGCCCTTGCCGGAGATCGGGCGAACCGCATGGCGACTTCGTCGAAACAGTGGGTGATTGCCCATGCTCACCCCATCGCCTTCGTGGTCTCGCTGACGTTTGGGTTGCTGTTCACCCTCCAGGCCGCAGCCGAGCTCGTGACCTAGCCATCGTCGCCCCGGCTTTGGGTGTCTGTTTGACAGTCGTACACGCCGGGTGAGATACGAACCCACCGACACTGTGTGCGACCGGCGCTTGGGCTGTCCGCGAGCTGTCCGCGGACTGTCCGCGAGATCCCCATATTTCGAGGTATCTGAACGCATCGCGAAGAATGACGGAGCCGATGGAGTGCAAGCCGGAAGGCCCTGCCCCGTATACGTTTTCGATACGGAGCAGGGCCTCTTCTCTGTGGGCCTGCCTGGATTTGAACCAGGGACCTCATCCTTATCAGGGATGTGTCCTATTCCGTGCAACCCCATAGCAGCAACGGATTCCTCGGGGTGAGAGTCGCCACGGTACACGCGCGGTACACGCGACCTCACGATGGGACCCCCGGAGAGGACCGCAACGGCGACGGTGTCGGCAGCTCGTCAGCCCGCACATGGGCATAGACCCGAAGCGCCATCGTCGGGTCCACGTGACCCACGTACCGTTGCACGTGAGGCACCGACCACCCGTCGAGGCACGCCCTCGCGCTGAACGAATGACGAAGCTCATGCATGACGAGATCCGGCAGCCCGGCGCGCCGGATAATCCACTGCCACTCACGGCGTCGATAGTTGCTGTACGAGAGCGGCCGGCCCCTCCGATTGGTGAACAGCCACCCCTCGATCGGAGCAACCGGCTCAGACGCCCCCAGGTGGGCCCGTAAGCGATCCTGCACGTCATCGGGCAGCGGCACCCACCGTCCATCCGCGGCGTGTCTGCGGCCCTTCAACGGCACCTGCTCACCCAACCGGTTCAAGGAACGCTCGACACGTACCCGCCCC
>CAXMPL010000083.1:0-4547 GCA_964195125.1 uncultured Kiloniellales bacterium
CATCACCCAGCCCGATCCGGAGGGTGGCAAGGGCCGTCGGCTCCATCTCACCATCATCGCGAAGGGTCACCGACCGAGACAAGACCTTGAAGAACCGCTGTTCCCAGCCCATGGCGTCGCGAACGAGCAGCTCGAACGATCCATCGGCAGCCTCGAACTGGTAGCCGGCATGCTCGAGCTCCTTCACCCGATCGACGACGACCTGCGCCGTCTCTGCATCGAGATCCCAGCCCTTGTCTTCGGCAGCACTCAGCAACGTGGAACGCCCCATGAGCTCGCTGAACAGCAGTTTCGGGGAGTTGCCAACCAGCGCCGGGGGAAGGTGCTCGTAGGCACCATCGAGGCGGGCAAGGGCCGAAGTGTGCAGACCGGCTTTGGTGGCGAAGGCAGCCGACCCTACGTAGGGGTGGCGAGGGTCGATGGGTGAGTTCATCATCTCTGCGATCTCGTGCGCCACCGGGTACAGCAGCTCGAGATTCGCCGCCGGTACCGTTTGCCGCCCCATCTTGAGCGACAGGTTGGGGATCAAGGAGCACAGATCGGCGTTTCCGGTACGTTCGCCGTAGCCGTTGATGCACCCCTGCACCTGGAACGCCCCGGCGGCTACGGCGGCCAGTGCGTTGGCCACGGCGCATCCAGTGTCGTTGTGGAAGTGCACACCCAGTGGCACCGTAAATCGATCGGCGACCGCAGCGACCACCTCCTCGGCCGCAGAGGGCAACGAACCGCCGTTGGTGTCGCAGAGGACGAGACGTTCGGCGCCGGCGTCCGCTGCCGCTTGGAGAACGGCGAGGGCGAATTCGGGTTCGTCGCGGTAGCCGTCGAAGAAGTGCTCGGCGTCGAAGAAGACCCGGCGGTCATGGTTGCGGAGGAATTGGACCGAATCGCCCACCATGGCGATCCCCTCTTCGGAGGAGCTGCGTAGCGCCTGTGTGACATGGCGGAGCCAGCTCTTGCCGACGATGCACACCACCTCGGTATCGGCCTCGACGAGGCGGCGCAGCTGCTCATCGGCCTCTGGCTCGGTCCCTGGACGACGGGTCGATCCGAAGGCGACCAGCGTGGCCGTTTCCAGACTGAGCTCGTCCCGGGCGCGGTCGAAGAACTCGTCGTCTTTGGGGTTCGCCCCCGGCCAGCCGCCCTCGATGAAATGCACACCCAGCCGATCCAGCAACCGCGCCACGCGCAGCTTCTCTCCGACGGTCGGTGACAGACCAGAGGCCTGAGTTCCATCACGGAGGGTCGTGTCGTAGATCTCCACTTGGTTCGGCATGGATGGCTCCCTTGGGATACAAAAGACCCCCGCGGTTGCGGAGGTCGAGAAGCGGAGTCCGGCTGGTGTCGCCGGCTCCTCAGCGAATAATGATCGTTGTAAGCAGTGTGCTGTCTGTCATGGGTGGTGAGTATGCAGCAGCGCCGCGGCGGCGTCAACCGGTCGACAGGAAGACGGACCGGTCATGATCTCTACACCTGGCGCGCCCGCAGCCCGGTAGGAGCCGTTCCCCGTGGATTTCGACGGCAACCAGGAGTGGCCTGAACTTTGCTATACGCATATGCGTATACTGATGAGATGCCGAGCGCTCGCCTCCGGGCCATTCGCCGTTTGCTCTCCGAGCGGGCCGTCTCCACCCAGGCGGACCTGGTTCGCTTGCTGGCGGCCGAGCAGATCCGCGTCACCCAAGCGACGGTGTCTCGCGACCTCAAAACCATGGGTGCGGTGAGACACGTCGGTGCCGACGGCCTGGTGCGGTATCGCGTCGGGAACGCGGCACCGCCGGATGGGCCGAACAGCGAGCTGGCCCGGGCCTTCGACGAGTACGTCCTCCAGATCACGCCAACCGGTGGCCTCGTCGTAGTGGGCACCCTTCCCGGGGCGGCCCATGTGGTTGGCAGGGCTATCGACGAGTCCAATGTCGACGGCGTGGTCGGCACCGTCGCCGGGGACGACACCGTGCTGGTAGTGGGCGGGCCAGGAGTCGAGGGTGAGTCGGTGGCCGATCGGTTGGAAGCCGTAGGAGGAACTGCATGAAGCGTGTGATGCTCGCCTATTCAGGAGGTCTGGATACGTCGGTGATCGTGCCATGGCTCCAGGAGACGTACGGCGCCGAAGTGGTCACCTACACCGCCGATGTCGGGCAGGGCGAAGAGGTCGGCGACGCTCGTGCTAAGGCTATCGCCACCGGGGCGGTTGAAGCGGTCGTCGACGACTTGCGAGCCGCTTTCGTGCAGGACTATGTGTTCCCTGCGCTGCGGGCCAACGCCGTGTATGAGGGCTACTACCTGTTGGGGACGTCGCTGGCGCGACCGGTGATCACCGCCGGCCTGGTGCGGGCGGCCGCCGCAGCAGGAGCAGACGCCATCGCCCACGGCGCCACCGGGAAGGGCAACGATCAGGTGCGATTCGAGCTGTCAGCGTATGCGCTGCAGCCGGACATCGAGGTCATTGCACCGTGGCGGGAGTGGGATCTGCAGGGCAGGGCCGACCTGGTCGCTTACGCCGCCGAGCGGGGAATCCCGGTCCCGGTCACCCCGGAGAGCCCGTTCTCGATCGACGCCAACGTGCTGCACATCTCCTATGAGGGGGGTGTGCTCGAAGATCCGTGGGCAGCACCACCGCCGGGAATGTTCCGCATGACTACCGATCCCGAGCTCGCCCCAGACGAGCCGGAGGAGGTCACCATCTCCTTCGAGAACGGGTCACCTGTTGCTGTGAACGGCACCGCATTCGATCCGCTCCCGTTGCTGGAGCGGTTGAACGAGATCGGAGGGCGTCACGGCGTCGGGAGGGTGGACATCGTGGAGAACCGGTTCATCGGCATGAAGAGCCGCGGTGTGTACGAGACGCCAGGAGGCACCGTGCTCCACCACGCTCACAAGGCCGTCGAGTCTCTGACTCTCGACCGCGAGGTCGTCCACCTCAGGGACGAGCTCGTGCCCCGGTACGCAGAAATGGTGTACAACGGGTTCTGGTTCTCCCCCGAACGCGAGGCGCTCCAGGCGTTCATGGACCGCATCCAGGACCGGGTCAACGGTGAGGCACGACTCAAGCTGTACAAGGGCGGCATGAGCATCGTTGGCCGCAGATCCGACCTTCACGACCTGTACGACGCAGCCACCGCCACCTTCGAGGCCGACGACGTATACGAGCAGGCCGACGCCGGTGGGTTCATCCGACTCAACGCCCTCCGCCTGCGTCGGCTGGCCGAGGCCCGCATGGGGGAGGGCGAATGACGCTCTGGGGCGGTCGCTTCACCGAACCCCTCAGCCAGGAGGTCTGGGACTTCACCTCCGACCCCGCCGACCGCCGGCTGCTCCTTGCCGACATCCATGGCTCCATCGCCCACGTGCGTGCCCTCGCCGCCGCCGGGCTGGTCAGCAGCGAAGAGGGCCGAGATCTCGTTGCCGGGCTCGAGCAGCTGCGTGAGGAAGCCACTGCCGGAAGTTTTGTTTACCAGCCGACGGACGAGGACGTGCATACCGCGGTGGAGCGCCGCCTGGTGGAGGTAGTAGGGGACGTCGGGAACAAGGTGCATACCGGCCGCAGCCGCAACGACCAGGTTGCCCTCGACCTGCGGCTCTACCTGTATCAGGCGGCGACGGGTCGCACGGGCGACATCGGCCGGCTGGTTTCGGTGCTGGCCGATCGTGCCGAGGAGGTGGCAGAGGTCGTGGTCCCCTCCTACACCCATCTTCAACAGGCCCAACCGGTGTCGCTGGGGCACCCGCTGCTGGCCTACGCCTGGATGTTGTTGCGGGACCGGGAACGTTTCGCCGACGCTGCGGCACGGATCGGGGTCTCACCACTCGGGGCTGGCGCCGGCGGTGGCAGCACGCTGCCGCTGCTCCCTGAGGTGGCCGCCGCCGAAGTCGGGTTCGATGGCGTTTTCACCAACTCTCTCGACGCGGTAGCGAGCCGGGATTTTGTCGCTGAATACGTGTTCGCCTGTGCCCAGGTCATGGCCCATCTGTCCCGGTTCGCAGAGGACCTGGTGCTGTGGTCCAGCGCAGAGTTCGGCTGGATCACCATCCCGGACAGCCACGCTACCGGCTCCTCTGCTCTCCCTCATAAGAGGAACCCCGACGTCGCCGAGCTGGTTCGATCACGGGCCGCCGTCGTCATCGGCGACCTGACCTCCATGCTCGCCATGCAGAAGGGCCTGCCACTCGACTACAACCGGGATCTCCAGGAGGACAAGCGCGCGGTATTCCACGCAGACGACACCGCCTCTGGATCGCTGGCGGTGCTCGCCGGGGTGTTGGGGGTCGTTGAGTTCCACCCGCCGCCACCGGAACCGGAGACGATCGCCATGCTGCTGGCCGAGCGCTTGGTAATGCGCGGTGTCCCCTTTCGTGAGGCCCATCGACAGGTGGGGGCCCTGCTGCGCCGGCTGGATGTCGACGGACCTAGCCTGGACAGCGTCGGCGAGACTGATCTCGAAGGCAGCGCAATCACGCCCGCCGACCTTGAGCCGAGCGATCCGGGCGAGGCGGCCCGCAGCCTGCAGAGCCCGGGAAGCGGGAGCCCGCAAAGCGTGCTGGCTCAGGTG
>CAXMPL010000084.1:0-9081 GCA_964195125.1 uncultured Kiloniellales bacterium
GTGGAGAGATCAAGGTCCTGGAGGTCGATGACCGCGGTTGCGGCACCGGAGGCGATCAGCGATGTGCCCCCGGCGAGGACCGCGGCGTCGTTCGACTCCAGCAGAGAGAGGGCGTCCTCGAGTGTTGTGGGTCGGTGGTAAGCGCGGATCACGGTCGAGATCGCTCCTCTCGGGGGCGCATAGGGACGGTTTTCGCACATTCTACCGATGCCGGTGTTCCCATCAGGTGGCTTGACGAAACCGGGGAAGGGCTGCGAATCGTGCAGGACTTCCCCGGTCCGATGGCCAATCCCGCTGGCTCGGTGTATGAAACGTGGAGACGCTGTCGCCAAAGCCCACGGTCCGCTTTCCTCAGACCGCTGACCGGAATTCGCCTGCGTCGAAACAGGAGCATGGGAAGAACCGGATTGGCAGGGCTCTACTGTTCATCCCGTGAGCAGCCTTCTCATCAAACACGCCACTGTATTGGCGACGATGGATGGTGCGGGCACCGAGATCGATGATGGTGGCCTGTACGCGGTAGACGGATGGATCGAACAGGTCGGGCCGACCGTCGACCTTCCAGACGATGCCGACGAGGTCCTCGATCTTTCCGGTCACGTCGTGTTCCCCGGGCTGATCAACACCCATCACCACTTCTATCAGACCCTGACCAGGGTTGTTCCAGGAGCGCAAAACGCTGAGCTGTTCGACTGGCTGCGCATCCTGTATCCGATCTGGGCACGCATGACTCCGGAGGATGTGATCCTGTCCACACAGGTTGCCCTCGCCGAGCTGGCGCTGTCAGGGTGCACCACCTCGTCGGACCACCTCTACCTGTATCCCAACGGCTCATCGTTTGAAGACCAGGTACTAGCGGCCGAGAAGGTTCCGCTTCGCGTCCACCTGGCTCGTGGATCGATGTCGCTTGGGGAAAGCGCAGGAGGCCTGCCGCCGGACTCGGTCGTCGAAGACGAGGATGTGATCCTCGCCGAGACCCAGCAGGTAATCGAGACGTTCCACGATCCGAAGCCGGGTGCCATGGTGCGGGTGGTTGTGGCCCCGTGTTCGCCGTTCTCGGTCACCACCGATCTGATGAAGGAAGCTGCCGATCTGGCCAGGGTGTATGGAGTGCATCTGCACACGCATGTGGCCGAGACCCTCGACGAGGAGCAGTTCTGTTTCGGGCTCTACGGGATGCGGCCGGTCGAGCTGATGGAAGACCTGGGCTGGGCCGGTGACGACGTCTGGTATGCCCACGGTGTCTTCGTCGACGATGCCGAGATAGCCCGTATGGCGTCTGCCGGGACCGGGGTGGCCCATTGCCCGACCTCGAACATGCGGCTCGCCTCCGGTCTGGCACCGCTGCGGGGATATCTAGCGGCCGGTGTGCGAACCGGCCTCGGCGTTGACGGCTCGGCCAGCAACGACGGCAGTCATCTGCTGGGGGAGGTCCGTCAGGCAATGCTGCTGGCCCGGCTCGCCGCCGCCGGTGAGGAAGGGCCGTTTCTTTCCGCCCGAGATGCGCTGCGGGTGGCAACGACGGGGTCGGCTGCCGTGCTTGGCCGGACCGACGTTGGTTCGCTCGAGCCTGACAAGGCCGCCGACTTCACCGCGATCTCGTTGGATCGAATCGGATACGCCGGTGCCCAGCACGATCCGCTGGCTGCGGTGATCTTCACAGCACCGGTCAACGTGGACCACACTTACGTCCACGGGCGGGCGGTGGTCAGCGACGGGGAGGTCGTCGGCATCGACCTGCCGCGGTTGCTGGAGCGGCACAACGCGGCGGCCAATCGGCTGTTGGGCTAGCGCTTCTCGCCGAGACGGGGTGTGACGAGGGGTCGGCTAGGTTTACGCCAATGCACTTCTTGGCTGCTGGTGATCTGTCGACCGCGCTCGATGCGAGGGCCCAACACCCCGAGGCAGAATTGCTCGCCGGGGGTACCGACCTCATGGTGGAGGTAAATCTCAGCTATCACCGGCCTGCTGGGGTCATCGCGGTGCGCGGTTGCGAGGAGCTACTGGAGTGGGAAGGTCGGCGGATCGGGGCTGCCGTGACCTGGGCGCGTCTCGAGGACGGTCCGCACCGAGCCCTCGCCCAACTCGCCAGGACCATCGGATCGCCACAGATCCGTGCAGCCGGCACCCTCGGTGGCAACGTGGCGACGGCGAGCCCTGCGGGGGACGGGCTGCCCTGGATCGCCGCCGTCGATGCCGAGATCGAGGTCGCTTCGCAGAGCCGTGGTAGCAGGGTCATCCCCTGGGACGAGTTCTTCGTCGGGGTGAAAGAGACGACGCTCGCCCCTGACGAGATCATCACCGCGATTCTCCTCCCGGAGCACATGCCGGTCTCGCAGGAGTTCGCCAAGGTCGGCGTTCGCAACGCAATGGTGATCGCCACGGTGAACTGCGTTGTTGCCAGAGGCGACGACGGGTTCCGGGTGGCGCTCGGCTCGGTGGCACCCGTGCCGATCCGCGCCTACCGAGCAGAGGAGATGATCAACGCCGAGGCAGTGGTTTCCGATGCGGCGCTGACGGAATTCGCCCGCATCGTCTCCGGGGAGGTTCGGCCCATCACCGATCACCGATCGACCCAGGCTTACCGGAGACACGCTTCGGGCATCCTCGCCCGCCGCCTCGTGGAGAGGTGCCTGGCCGCATGATCGTCACCTTCACCATCAACGGAGAAGAGCGCAATGCGTCTGTTGCCGGGTGGGAGAGCCTGCTGACGGTGCTGCGCGACAACCTTGGTCTTGCCGGATCCAAGAACGCCTGCGAGCAGGGCGAGTGCGGGTCTTGTTCGGTAATCGTCGACGGCGCCAACCTGTGCTCTTGTCTCGTCATGGTGGGCGACTGCGAAGGGACGGCGATCACAACGGTCGAAGGGATCACCCACGACGGCGCCCTGCACCCGATCCAGGAGGCGATCCTCGACGAGGGTGGGGTGCAGTGCGGCTTCTGCACTCCAGGCTTTGTCATCACCGCCGCCCATCTCTTCGCAGCCGATCCCAACCCCGACGAAGAGACGATGCGAGAGGCGTTCTCCGGCAACATCTGTCGCTGCACCGGCTACGGAGCTCTGCTGCGGGCCTTCGACCGGCTGGCAGAGGACGGCACATGACCGTCGGCACCAAAGAACGCGTCGCCGCCGGGATCGGTGAGAGCACGCAACGGCCGGACGGTGTCGCCAAGCTCAGCGGCAATTTCGCCTACGGCTCAGATCTGTGGATCGACGGCATGCTGTGGGGGGCCACGCTGCGCAGCCCGTATGCGCACGCCAGGTTGGCCAAGCTCGACATCACCCCCGCCGTGGTCATGTCCGGTGTCAGAGCCGTTCTCACCCAGGACGACGTTCCCGGCCGTCCTACGTTTGGCCAGGTGGAGCAGGATCAGCCCGTACTGTGCGATGGCGTTGCCCGGTATTGGGGAGAGCCGGTTGCGATCGTGGCCGCCGATGACCAGGAGACGGCCAGGGCCGCGGTTGAGGCGATCATCGTCGAATGGGAGCCGCTCCCACCGGTCACCGACCCGGACCAAGCGAGAGCGGCGGGGGAGACCTATCGCGACATGGTGATCCGCCGCGGTGACGATGGCGCCGCAGGGTCTGTCGTGATCGAGGCTGAGTACGAGACCGCTATCCAGGATCAGGCGCCGCTCGGCCCAGAAGCGGGGCTGGCGATTCCGGATGGCAGCGGTGGGGTGGATCTCCATGTGACCAGCCAATGGATCCACATCGATCACGCGCAGATCATCGCCAGCCTTGACATGAACCACGACGACGTCCGGTGCCACCCGGTCGGGATCGGGGGTGCCTTCGGAGCCCGCGAGGACATCTCGCTCCACATCCATGTTGCGATGCTGGCGCTACGGACCGGCCGCCCGGTGCGGATCGTGTACGACCGAACCGAGTCGTTTGCCGGCCACGTCAAGCGCCATCCTGCTCGGATGAGGTACCGGCACGAGGCCGATGATGAGGGGCGGCTGGTGAAAGTGACCGTCGACATGGTCCTCGACGGCGGCGCATACGCTCACACCAGCCATGCCGTGCTCGCCAACGCCTCGTTCTTCACCGTTGGCCCATACAAATGCGACAACGTCGTTGTAGACGCCGCCGTGTCCAGGACCAACAATCCACCGGCAGGGGCGATGCGCGGCTTCGGGGCGGTGCAGGTGTGTTTTGCCTATGAGAGTCAGATGGACCGGCTCGCCGAGGCGCTCGGGCTGCACCCGCTCGAGGTGCGTCGGCGGAACGCCCTCGGACCGGGAGATCCGCTGGCAACGTCTGGTCAGATCGTTGAGGGCTCGCTGCCGACGCTGCGGGTCATCGATGAGCTCGAGTCGATCCCGATGCCGGACGTAGCAATTCCCGACCGCCCGGAGCGCCTTCCTGGAGGAACCGGCTTGACCACGCCCAAGGACGCGGTGGTACGGGGTGTTGGCTTTGCCCTCGGCCTCAAGAACCTTGCCTTCTCCGAGGCGTTCGACGACTTCTCCGAGGTTCTCCTCGTCTTGACCCCGGCGGGTCTCGAGATCCACACCGCCGCAATCGAGGTCGGCCAGGGCCTGGTGACGATATGTCAGCAGATCGCCCGCACCGTGCTCGGTATAGAGGCTGTTGCCTGGGTTTCCGCCGATACCTCGCAGATTGGCTCGGCCGGGTCGACGTCGGCGTCGCGACAGACCCAGATGACCGGTGGCGCCGTGTATGAGGCCGCCGTCGGGCTCCGCGACAAGATCCTCCAGCAGTTCGGGGGTGACGAGCTCACCAACGACGGGGTGTACGACAGAGGCGAGCGGGTGGCGACCCTGGACGCGGTGACCGCCGACGGCTCAATCGAGCAATGGGTTCGCTACCGGCACCCGCCGACCGAGGAACCAGACGAGTTCGGTCAGGGCAATCCCCACGCCGGTTTCGTGGTGGCGGCACATCGGGCCGTCGTCGACGTCGATCCGGAGCTCGGGCTGGTGCGAGTGGTCCAGGTCGACACCGCTCAGGATGTGGGCAAGGCGCTGAACCCGCAGGCCATCGTCGGCCAGCTCGAGGGCGGCATCGCTCAGGGGGTCGGGTTCGCCATCATGGAAGAGCTCATCCTGGATGATGGGGTCATCTTGAACCCGACCTTCACCGACTATCTGATCCCCACCCTGCTCGATATGCCCGATGTGGGCTCACGACTGATCGAAGAGCCGGCCCACTGGGGGCCGTTCGGCGCCAAGGGCATCGGTGAGTCCCCGACGATCAGCTCGACGCCCGCCGTGGTGGCCGCGATTCGGGCGGCGACGGGCAAGACCCTGAGCAGGGTGCCGGTGCGTCCCCAGGACATCGCAGGAGTCTGAGATTGGCCACCATCGCAGGCATCGTGCTCGCCGCCGGATCGGCGATGCGCATGGGCGAGCCAAAGCAGCTCCTGCCGTACCGAGGGTCGACCCTGCTCAACGTCGTGATCGCCAGCGCCGAGGCGTCGCGACTCGATCATGTCGTTGTCGTTACCGGAGCGAACGCCGAGGCGGTGGGCGACTCGATGATCACCGAGCGGGCGACCGTGATCTTCAACCCGGATTTTCACCTACCAAACATGGCTTCGGTGGTGCGGGGGGCGGAATCGGTCGAGGCCGATGCTTTCGTCACGCTGCCCGCAGACATGCCCGGTATCTCTGCCGAGGTGATCGATACCGTCATCGACTGGTGGGAAGCGGAGTCGCCGTGGGCGGCGATGACGGCGTATCTCGATCGGGCCAGCCACCCGTTCCTCCTATCAAGGGCGGCTCTCGACGAGGCCGCGGAGGTCGAAGGGCCCAAGGTGTTGTGGCGGATGCTGGCGGACGACGACTCGGGAAGAGTCACCAGGGTGACGGTCGCCCAAACCGCACCCCGGGATATCAACACACCACAGGACTACGAGGCTCTGCTGGCCGATGGCTGAAGCGCAGTTTGCGTCGGGCGGTTTGTACCGCCCGCATCTACGCGCATATCTCGCACTCGCCGCGGGTCCAACTACGCAACAGCTGCTGGTCATGCTGGCCCGTCGCTACACTGGCGCCCGCTGCCGGACAGGGGCGGAGATCTATGCCGGAGACGAACATTGCCTCCGGGATGAGTGCCTGGGAGCGACACGATTGGGCAACTGCATACGAGCAACTTCTCCGGCTTCTCGACGCTGAGGAAAGCGAGCCTGGGCACCTCGAAGCACTGGCAGCGTCAGCTTGGTGGTGCGGAAGCCTGGATGACGCCATCGCTGCTCAGGAACGCGCCTTCAAGATCTACTCAGCAGCCGGCCGCAATGTGGACGCAGCAGGATTAGCGATCGACCTCGCCGAGGAACATGCGATGCGCCTCCAGCCTTCGGCGGCACGAGGGTGGATGGCGCGAGCTTCTCGTCTTCTCGAAGACGAGCCAACGACGCCGGCGCTCGGCAACCTCCGTCGTCTCGAGGCCGTGTTCGCCGCTGACAGCGAGAGCGGCCTGCAGGAAGCACTCGAGCTTGCACTACAAGTGGAGGAGATCGGGAGGGACACCGGTGACCGCGACGTCGAAGTGCTCGGGCTTCATGATCAGGGACGCTTTTCGATCGCCGCGGGTGACGTTGGGCGCGGCATGGCGCTGATGGAGGAGTCGATGGTCAGCGTGCTAACCGGAGAGTTGGGGCCACGTGTCACCGGGCGCATCCTTTGCAACATGATCGACATATCTGCGTCGATGGCGGACTAGCGCCGCGCTGGCGAGTGGAGCGATCAGGCCATGCGCTGGTGTGAGGAACAAGGGAATGCGAGTGGATTCCCTGGAATCTGTCGGATCCGTCGCTCCGAGATGATGCGGCTGCGGGGCGCGTGGTCCGATGCCGAGGCCGAAGCGAGCCGCGCGGCTGACGAGTTGGGCGACTTTGGCCCATACATGGCGGCGGCGTTCAACGAGTTGGGGATGATCCGTCTCAACCTCGGTGATCGCGACGCAGCCGAGGAGGCTTTTCGTAGAGCGCATTCGTTGGGGTCGAGCCCCATGCCGGGGATCGCGCTGCTGAAGCTCTCAGATGGCGATGCCACAGCCGCCTCCTCGATGATTGAATCTGCTTTGGACGGCATCGAGGATCTCCTGAAACGGGCCAAGCTCCTGCCGAGCGCGATCGAGATTTCTCTAGCGGCCAATCTGCCTGAGCTGGCAGAGCGCTACTCGAGAGAGCTGACCGAGCTCGCGGAGCGCTTCGACTCCGACCTGCTGCGTACCTTCGCCACCCAGGGCTCGGGGCGGATCGCCTACGCAGAAGGACGCCACGTCGAAGCAGTTGCCTTGCAGCGGACGGTCGTCGACGATTTGGTCGTGGAAGGACTTCCGTATGAGGCCGCTCGAGCCCGTTGCGATCTGGCCATGGCACTAACGGCCAGCGGGTCGCCGGAGATGGGCAAGCTCGAGCTCGATGCCGCGACGGACGAGTTCGAAGCGCTCGGTGCTCGCACGGACCTGGCGCGGATAGCCGAGATGTCCCAGCCGGGAACCGCCCCGATGACACCGGCCGTACGCACCATGATGTTCACCGACATCGTGGAGTCGACGAGCCTGATCGGCGCCATCGGAGACGGCGCGTGGGCAGATCTCATCGCGTGGCACGACCGGACGCTGCGGGATATCTTCGTCAATTACGGCGGCGACGAGGTCAACCACACAGGGGACGGATTTTTCGCAACCTTCGACTCCCCGGACGACGCCGCCCGATGCGCTATCGAAATCCAGCGGACTTTGCGTCAGCACCGGAAGGACACTGGCTTCGCGCCGAAGGTGAGGATCGGCATCCATTCCGGCCCGATTCTGGAAGCGGATGGTGAGCTCGTCGGTCAGCAGGTGCATCTGGCTGCCCGCATTGGGTCCGCCGCTGCTGGCGAAGAGATCCTGCTGAGCCACGACGCGGTGGTCGAGCTCGACGACACGTATCGCCTCGGCGACCAGTACGACGTTGACGCCAAAGGCATCGCGGAACCAGTAACCGTGGCGCCACTCGATTGGAGGTAGCGACCGGTTCCGAAGGTTGGAAACGCGCTGCGGACCCATGTGCACCGCGGTGGTGCAACAGCATGGCTCACATCTCCATGTCGCCCATGCCCATGTCCATGTGGCCCTCGCTGTCGGTGTGAGATCGCATGAACAGCCGTTCTCCGACCACGATTAACACGATGCCGATGGCGGAGACGAGGAGGACGAGCGGGTCCTCGGACGCCTTGACCCATACGAAGGCAGCCAGGACGACAACGTCGAGCACGATGGCGATGGCCACGACGGCAGGCGTTACCTCGATACGGGATCGGAGGTGGCGCAGGATCCCCCAGTGGATGGCGATGTCCATGATCAGGTAGAAGATCGCGCCAAGCGCGGCGATGCGTCTCAGATCAAAGAGGATCGTGAGGACCATGGCGAACGCCACCGTGTAGACCATGGTGAGGGTGCGAACGGTGCCGGGCAGTCCGAAGGTGCGGAACGGGACTTCCTTCATGCGGGTGAGCATGGCCAGCATCCGCGATGAGGCGAAGACACTGGCAATGACCCCCGAGGCGGTTGCGATCACGGCCAGGGCGACGGTGAACCAGACCCCGGCATCGCCAAAGGCGGGCCGTGCCGCCTCGGCGAGGGCGAAATCCTGGGCGGCGATGATCTCGGCGAGGGTGAGGTTGCCGGCGACGGTGACTGCGAGAGCAATGTAAAGGGCTGCGGAGATCGCGATCGCGATGATGATCGCCCGCCCGATGTTGCGCCGCGGGTCGACGATTTCGGCACCGGTGGTGGTGATGACGGTGAACCCCTTGTAGGCCAGGATCACCAGGGCGACCGCAGCGAGGAATCCTACGGTCGTGTTGGTCTCCGTTCCTCGTGACCCGTTGGTGAAGTTGGCGGAGTCGATGAACCACAGCCCAACGATGGCGAAAAGGGCGAGCCCGCCGATCTTGATGGCAGCGAAGGCGCCTTCCGACGCTTGCACGGCGCGGTTGCCGGCGATGTTGATCACGAAGGCGAAAGCAAGGAGCGCGACCGCGAGGGCGGGCACCCAGAATGATGCGGGCTCGAGGTCGACGACCTGGAGGATGTAGGCGCCGAACGTGCGGGCCACGAGGCTC
>CAXMPL010000085.1:0-1624 GCA_964195125.1 uncultured Kiloniellales bacterium
CGCAGCGGGCCGAAGGCCCGCTGCTCTTGCGCCCCAGGCAGGAATCGAACCTGCGCGCCCGGCTCCGGAGGCCGGCGCTCTATCCCCTGAGCTACTGGGGCGTTCGGCGCGGATTGTAACCTTCGGTATTCGAGACTTCCGTGGGCGCAAGGACGAGGTTCATGTCGATCATCTCAGATCTGTCGCAACGCTTCGGCGATGCTTTTGCCAGCATCGGGTTCGAGAGCGACTGGGGGATGGTCGTACCCTCACAACGTCCCGAGCTGGCGCAGTACCAATGCAACGGTGCCCTGGGAGCAGCGAAGCAGTCGGGACGGGATCCGAGAGCACTCGCCGCCGAGGTGATCGGTGCGATCGACGACGACTCGCTGTTCGCTTCCCTCGACGTCGCCGGGCCCGGGTTTATCAACATCACCGTGAGCGACCAGGTCCTCGCCGACCACACCCAAGCCATGGATGATGACGAGCAGCTTGGGATTCGGACTGCCGATCCGTCGTTGAAGGTGCTCGTCGACTACGGCGGCCCCAACATGTCCAAGTCGATGCACGTCGGGCATCTGCGGGCTTCCATCATCGGTGAGAGCCTGAAGCGCCTGTTCCGCTTGGTGGGTCACGATGTCGACGGAGACATCCATCTTGGGGATTGGGGGATGCCGGTCGGTCAGCTGATCACCGAGTTGGAGGCCAGGCATCCCGAATTGCCCTACTTCGACTCGGACTTCACCGGCCCGTACCCGACCGAGTCCCCGGTCACACTCGATGATCTCTCTGAGCTGTACCCGGCTGCGGTGGAGCGGACCAACGCCGATCCCGGGGAGGCGGATCGATCTCGCCGGGCCACGTTTGACCTGCAGAGGGGCCGTGCCGGGTATCTGGCGCTGTGGCAGCACTTTCACGACGTATCCGTCGAAGAGCAGCGGCGGGATTTTGAGGACCTCGGCATCGAATTCGACCTGTGGCGCGGTGAGAGCACGGTCCACGATCGGCTGGGCCCACTCGTCGATCGGCTCGCCCACGACAACATCGCGGTCGAGTCCGACGGAGCGGTCATCGTCGATGTGACCGATCCTTCGGATAAGAAGGAGATGCCACCCCTCCTGCTGACCCGGTCGGATGGGTCGTATTTGTACTCGACGACCGATCTCGCCACGCTGGAGCAGCGGGCGGAGGACGGATACGACCTGGTGCTCTACGTGGTGGATGCCCGCCAAGGGCTGCATTTCGATCAGGTATTCCGCGCGGCGCGCCGCGCATCGGTAGTGACCGACGACATGCAGTTGGAGCACATCGCGTTCGGGACGGTGAACGGACCCGATGGGAAGCCGTTCAAGACCAGGGAGGGCGGCGTGCTGCGTCTCGCCGACCTGATCGGGATCGTCACAGACGCTGCGGGGCAGCGTCTGGATGAAGCCGAGATCGCTAGCGAGTATCCGGCCGCCGAGCGCGAACAGATCGCGACGATGGTCGGGCTTGGTGCTCTGAAATTCGGCGACCTGTCCAACCACCGGACTTCGAACTACCTGTTCGATATCGATCGGTTCACCTCGTTCGAGGGCAAGACCGGGCCGTACCTCCAGTATGGGTCGGTCCGGATCCAGTCGATCTTGCGGCGCACCGCCGAGCT
>CAXMPL010000086.1:0-3001 GCA_964195125.1 uncultured Kiloniellales bacterium
CGATCAACTCGAGATCAGCGTCGAGAACGGCGCCATCGTTATACGGAAGCTCGAGGCAACCTGCGTGTTCTGCGGATCGACCGAAGACGTCGGCGAGTTCCTTGGTAGGGGCATCTGTGGTGTGTGCCGGGGCAAGGTCGCGGCGTAGAACCGTATTACGTATTACGTATCTCTAGTCGCCTGGGCCTCTAGAGCGGCTTCGTAGAGGATCCGTCGCGAGACACTGGTTGTCTCTGCAACCTGGCGGACTGCCTCGGACAGCCGAATGCCCGCGGCGACTCGCTCGTCGACCGATGCCAGCGCTCCCGCCATATCGGGTGCCGTGTGGACAGCAGGCGCTATCACCAGAGTGAACTCCCCCCTGGGCTGCACGTCGGTTGTCCAATGACTCGCCGCATCCCCGAGGGTGCCCCGCCACACCTCCTCGTGGAGTTTGGTCAGCTCCCGCGCCACGACTACCGGCCGACCGGCACCGACACGATCCGCCAATTCTGCGAGGTCCTTTGCGACGCGGGTTGGCGGAGAGAACAGGACGGTGGGCCGGTCGTCGGCGGCGATCGCCTCCATTCGTCGCACCCGTTCACCGGCGCCCCTTGGCAGGAAACCCTCAAAGACAAAGCGATCACCGCCGAGCCCGGCTACAGCCAGCGCGCTGGTCACCGCACTCGGCCCTGGGACAACCGATACCGTCGCCCCAACTTCATTGGCCAAGCGCACCGCGCCCACCCCCGGGTCGGAGACCGCTGGCATGCCGGCGTCGCTGACGAGGGCGACGGTTTCGCCTCGGCGCAGCCGCTCACGGAGCTCGCCGAGGCGCTGCTGCTCGTTGCCGACGAAGAAGGAGCGGAGCTCGGTGCGGATCCCGAGTCGTTCCATGAGCTTCCCGGTGCGGCGCGTGTCCTCGGCGAAGACGACGTCTGCCCCCTCCAGCGTGCTGCGCAGGCGCGTAGAAACGTCCTCGAGATTGCCGATCGGCGTCGCACACAAGATGAGGGTGCCCTTCACACCGGCGAGGATGGCAGAACCGTGAGCCGTGCGCCCTTGGGCGGGGCCGGAGTCGACAATGGCAACTCGAGTACCCAATAGGACCTGGAACGAACGATCCGCCTCGGGGCGAGCAGCCCTTCCCCAACGACGGTGCCCGAGCGACTGAGGTGGATCAGCCGCAGCGGCGAGCTGATCCCTCGCCCGTGAACCGAAGCGGTGTGCAGCAACACGCCCGATGCGTCCGGATTGCGGATGCCGGTCAGGCGCTCGCCGAGCAAGACGGCGACAACGACGCCATCGGCTACCCAATTCCCGTCCCGGAGAGTCACGCTGGGTGGCAACGAATACCGGGGCTCGGCTGGTAGCCTGGCACATATGGCAAAGGCAAAACGTCGCAAACTCCGCGCTCGCCGCAAGAAGGCGAACCACGGCCGCAAGCCCAACGCCGGCCGCGGCTGAAACCTGCCCTTTTCCTTCCGCGGTGTGATCTGACGCGCTTCCATCGAAGACAACGTACGTGATCGAGAGTCGCCAGTCACGAGTCGCGAGAAGGATGCGAATCCGATCAGCTGATGACTCGCGACTCAAGACTCGCGACTCAAGACTCAGAGGCCGAGCTGGGCCCTCAGGTCCGCGCCGGCACCCTTGTCCGTCGAGGCGATGAAGAACACCTGGTCGTCGACGCGGTCGAGGAAGACGTAGTCGCTCCCCTGGTCGTAGAGGAGGCCGCCGCCCGACTCGGCGGGCGCTCCAGCGTTCATCGAGGTCCCGATGTGGGCGATGAATGCATCGGCGAGCTCCTCGGCGTCGCGTTCGGCGTCACCGATGTAATGCAACACGATGGCCACATCGTCGCCGCGGGTATACACGGTGTACCGGTCGTTGCCCCATCCGGCGGCAGCCTGGGTGGCCTCACCGGGCAGCAGGCTCTCGCCGAGAATGAGGCGCAGCCCCCACTCCCCGAACGATGCCTCTTTGTGGATATCCCACCCGCTCAGCTCCGTAGGCGCCGATGGGAGATCGAGCGGACCTTCACCGACAACGTACTTGCGATGGTCCAGGACCTGTTCGGTGGTTGTGGGCGGGTCGATGTAGGTCTCGTCGACACCGGCAAGGCCCCCGGCGCCGATGACAGCCTCGGTGAAGATGAACCCTTGCCGGTACGGGTACAGCAGATCGTCCTGGATCCACCCCGGTGTGGAATCGAACACCGTCGTGTCGATGGCGAAGGCCTCGGTCGCCGCTTGTATCGCGTCAAACGGACTCAGGGTCTCCAGGTAGACGAACGAGGCACGCTGTGCGTCGCCTTCGATGACGGCGAGGTAGGCAGACCTGTCGTCCCCATTGCCTTCGTCGATCAGGGTTGTGTAGTCCTCGTCGAAGTCGAAGTGCTGGTCGGTGAGTGCGTGCACCAGCTCGTGAACCACGGTGACCCGCTGCAGCGGGGTGAAGCCGTCCGGCGCGGCCGGTACTACGAGCTCGCCCTCATCGCCGTCGTAGAACCCGGTGACCCCTTCCGTGTACAAATCGATATACAGGCCGTACAGATCGGCGCCCTCCGGCAGCATCCCGAGCAGCGCACGGTACCGGGAGTCGATGGCGAGTTCATCCTCGTCGAGATCCTCGGCAAAGATCTCCGCAACCCGTGCGCTGAACTCGGCCTCGTCGAGAATGACCACTCTGGGTGCGGACAGATAGGGCAAGCCGCGAACCTCCTCGGCTTCCACCATCAGCTCCGCAAGCTCTCTTTGTATTCGCTCGACCACGAGGGGATCGAGCGAATCCGAAGCGGTCACCGGAACCTCGAGGGCTGTCGTGGTGGTTTCGACTGGGGCAGTAGTGGTCGTCGTCTCGCCCGATGTCGTGGTCTCGCCCAGTGTCGTCTGGGTCGCCGTCGTCGATGTGGTGCCGGCGCCTGTCGTGCACCCGACGACGACAAGCGAGAACGCGGCCGCGGCGAGGAAGAGGAGTCGTTTGGAGCTGAGCCGAATCACGGCGGGGAGGCTACCGGCAG
>CAXMPL010000087.1:0-1571 GCA_964195125.1 uncultured Kiloniellales bacterium
TGGAGAATGACAACGCTCAGGGCGAGTACTACCTCACCGACGTGATCCACCAGTTCGCAGCCGCCAGCGACCCGGTCGGCGTGGTGACCACGGACGAAGTCGAGGCCCTCGGTGTCAACACACTCTCTCAGCTCGCCGCCGCCGGTGCCAGGCTTCGCCGCCGGATCAACGAGCGACTGATGGACGACGGCGTGGCCATGGTCGACCCGGATCGTGTGTACGTAGACGCCGGTGTCACCGTTGCCGCCGGGGTGCAGCTGTACCCCGATGTCTATCTTCAGGGTGAGACGAGCGTGGGTGCCGGCGCCGAGGTCGGCCCGAGCGTGCACGTCACCGACACCAGCATTGGGGAATTGGCGACGATCCGGTTTGCGGTGATCGACCGGGCCGTCATCGGGAAGGGGGCCATCGTCGGGCCGTTCACCCACCTCCGTCCTGGCACGGATCTTGGTGAAGGCGTCAAGGCCGGCGAGTTCGTCGGGATCAAGAACTCAACCATCGGCAAGGGGTCGAAAGTGCCCCACCTCAGTTACGTCGGCGACACAGACATCGGCGAAGGGTCCAACATCGGTGCCGGCACGGTGACGGTCAACTACGACGGTTTTGAGAAACATCGGACGACGATCGGGGATCGCGTGAAGATCGGGTCGGACACGATGCTGATCGCTCCGGTGGAAATCGGCGACGACGCGTTCACCGGGGCGGGGTCCGTCATCACCGAGGATGTTCCTCGGGGCGCACTCGCCATTGAGCGTTCGCCGCAGGTTGAGGTGCCAGGCTACGCTGAGCGCCGAAAGCGCCAAGCGGCTCAGGACGGCGACAGCTGATGGAGGGCGGCTGATGGAGCTTGCGAGCCGGAAACGGTTGATGGTGTTCTCGGGTTCGGGCAACGAGCCCCTCGCCGAAGAGGTGGCCAACATCCTCGGCGTCCAGCTTGGTGGAGTGGAACGCTCGATCTTCGCCAATGGTGAGATCTACGTTCATTACACCGAGAGCGTTCGCGGTGCCGACACCTTCGTGATCCAGAGCCATACCCACCCGATCAACTTCCACATCATGGAGCAGCTGATCATGATCGACGCCCTGATGCGGGCGTCGGCGAAACGGATCACCGCCGTTGTCCCCTTCTACGGCTACGCCCGCCAGGACAAGAAAGGCCGGCCCCGTGAGCCGATCTCGGCCAGGCTCATGGGAGATCTCTTCTTGCAGGCAGGCGCCGATCGGATCGTCTCCCTCGACCTGCATACCGGGCAGATCCAGGGCTTCGTCGATGCACCGTTCGATCACCTGACTGCCATAAGACTGTTTGCCGACTACGTCGAGGACACCCTTCAGGGCCAGACGACGATCGTATCCCCTGACGCGGGTCGGGTGAAGCTCGCCTCGCGGTTTGCCGCCCACCTCGATGCCCGCGTCGCCTTCGTCCACAAACGCCGTGCTGCCGACGTCCGCAACGACAGCTCGCCCCTTTGGGTGGTGGGCGACGTCGAGAACCGGCACTGCATCATCATCGACGACATGGTCGATACCGCAGGCACCGTGGTCGGTGCCGCCGAGTTGCTCAAGGAGCG
>CAXMPL010000088.1:0-12349 GCA_964195125.1 uncultured Kiloniellales bacterium
CTCCACCGAACGCAACCTGGATCGCCACCAACGCCCACCGCTCCCCTATCTCCTCGAGCAAGGCGAAGCCCCCGACCTGGTCCCCGGCCTCGACATCCGCTTCTACGCCGAAGGATGGACAATCGAAGATCGCCACGAGGCGCGTGTAGTTGCGCGCAAGAGGCTCCGCTAACGCCTGCACGATCCGGTCTCTGTCGGCGAGACAACCTTGCGGAGCCGTGGCCCGAGCGGCCCGCCGCCAAGCGGCAAGAACGGGAAACCAGAGGCTCCGCTAACGGGCGGGCACGATCCGGTCTCTGTCGGCGAGACAATCTTGCGGAGCCGTGGCCCGAGCGGCCCGCCGCCAAGCGGCAAGAGCGGGAAACCAGAGGCTCCGCTAACGCCTGCACGATCCGGTCTCCGTCGGCGAGACAACCTTGCGGAGCCGCGGCCCGAGCGGCCCGCCGCCAAGCGGCAAGAGCGGGAAACCAGAGGCTCCGCTAACGGGCGGGCACGATCCGGTCTCTGTCGGCGAGACAATCTTGCGGAGCCGTGGCCCGAGCGGCCCGCCGCCAAGCGGCAAGAACGGGAAAAATGGCGCTCCGCTAACGCCTGCGGGCACGATCCATCTCCCGCTGCTGCTCCCGGTCGGCGATCTTCTTTCGTTTGTCGTAGGTTCGTCGACCTTTGGCGAGGGCGAGCTCGACCTTGGCCAGACCGTGTACGAAGTAGATCTGAAGCGGGACCAGCGTCAGGCCCTGTTCGTTGACCTTCCCGGTGAGCCGATCGATCTCACGGCGGTGCAACAGCAGCTTTCTTCGTCGCTCCGGCTCATGGGCGTCGACCAAGGCGTGGCTGTACGGTCCGATGTGGAGATGCTCCAGCCAGAGCTCACCGTTGTGCAGTGAGGCGAACGCATCCTTGAGCTGCACCTGCCCGGCCCTGAGGCTCTTTACCTCGGAGCCTCTGAGCACGATTCCCGCCTCGAAGGTGTCAAGCACCTCGTAGTCGTACCGTGCGCGGCGATTGCTCCCTACGACCTTGCGACCTTCAGCCATGCCGGCGAGCGTACTGCGAGCCGGCCGACAGGTATCGCGGCGAGGTTAGAGGTAGCCGGCGGGGTTCACCGCCTCGCCTGCGAGCCTGACCTCGAAATGTAGGTGGGGACCTGTCGAGAGGCCGGTCGATCCGCAGTATCCGATGATCTGACCGACGCCGACCTTGTCACCGGCGGAAACCGCATAACCCGATTGATGGGCGTACAGCGTGACCATGCCGCCCCCGTGGTCGACCATGACCGTCCTGCCAAAGCCGCCCTTGACGGCTGCAAGAATCACGGTCCCCGCCTCCGCAGCCACGATCGAATCCCCGGAGTTGCAGTTCATGTCGATCCCGTTGTGCATCAGCGGATAGGCGAGGATCGGGTGGAAACGAAGCCCGAAGCCGGATGAGATCGCGCCCGGAACCGGCCGGACCAGTTGGCCCGGCGTCCTTCCACCGGTTGTGGCCCGCTCGGCGATCAACGTCCGGATGCCGCTCTCTTCCGTTTCCAGGGCGGCAAGCTCGCCTTCGAGCTCGGCGATTTGTGCCTCGACAGCCGCCAAAAGCGACCGCAGCTGCTCGAGCTCCGCCTCGAGCTCGACGCGTTTTGCGTCCAATTCGGCCTGGACTCGTTCCATCTCGCCGCGGGTCGCATCGAGCGAGACCACCTCCTCGGCCAGCGCGGCTTCCGTCGCCTGGATCTCGGATCCAGTGCGTTCCTCGTCGGAGAGAAGCACCTCAAATCGCTGTGCCGCCACCGCACCACTCTCGGTTACACGCTCCAGATATCCGATGGCAAGAATCATGTCGTTCCACGCCGTTGCCGAAAACGCGATCTCAGGCACCCCGCTGCCGGCGGACATGTAGGTCTCGACGGCCCAGGCTGCGACGTCGGCCCGAGCCGCGGCAAGCTCGGTGCGGGTGATCGCCAACACCTGGTACTGCTCGTGCAGGCCGGTTCTCGCCTCCCTGAGCGCCCCCTCCTTGACGGCGAGTTGTGCCCTGACCAGGCCAAGCTCGTCATCAAGGGCATCAATAGTTTCCACGACCGCATCCATTCGCGCCCTGGCTGCCCTGACATCCTCAGCGAGGTTGGTGCTGTTGGCTGCGGCCGAGTCGATTTGCTCGAAGAGCGCATCGATCTTATGCCTCACCTCGTCAAGCTGGTGATCGAGATCATCTGCGGCGGCGGCGGGCACGATGCCTGCGATGACAACGAGGGCGGCCAAGGCGGCAACCAGCCGCCGATTCGGGCTCATGTCCGCAGGTACTTGTGAACCGCCAGACTCAATCCACTGCCTGCGAGGCCAGCGACAACCCCGAAGATCAGCACGAGTGCCCCATTACGAGCGAGGTAGTCGGACTGGATCCCGATGTTGATCCAATCCGGGAGTTCTGTGAGCTGATTCGATGCGATACGAAGACCGCCGACCACAACCAGCACCGCAAGGCCTGCCCCGACGAACCCCTCGAACGCTCCCTCGAGGAGGAACGGGGTGCGGACGAACCAGTTTGAGGCGCCGACCAGGTTCATGATCTCGATCTCTTCGCGGCGCGAGTAGATCGCCATGTGGATGGTGTTAGCGATCAGAGCAACGGCGGCTATGCCGAGGGCGACTGCGAGAAACAGGGACATGATCTGGAGGCCGTCTCGCAACGAGATCATCCCGTCGATCGCTTCTGCGGCAGACTCGACGCTCAGCAGACCAGGCATCGCCTCGGCCCTGGTCACAATCGTCTGATAGTCGTCTGGATTGACCGGCTTGATCCTCAGCGAAGCCGGTACGATGCTCGGGTCGTCCTCGATCACCCGCAGCGCCGCCGGCCGGTTCGCCAAAAGGACGCGAGCCTCCTCGAGAGACTCCGTCTTGGACATGAAAAACACCTCGTCGACCTCGGGCCACGACTCCATCTCGGTCTGCAAGTCGGCGATGCCGCTCGGCGACACATCGTCGCGGATGTACGCGCTCACCCTGACGTCTTCCGCCCATTGCAGAGTGTTGATCCGGACGACTTCCCCAAGCACAAGCGTCCCGAAGGTGAGAGTGAGCGAAACGAACACGGCGAGCACGGCACCGAGAACAACCAGGCCGTTGCGGCTGATGTTGGTGAACGCCTCGCGCAGCGTGTAGGAGAGCCCGGTCATCCGCCGTCCCCCTCCGCAGCGGCCTCGGCGGCGACCTCGGTCGGCTTGGAGGAGATCCCTTCGTCCTTGTCATTGGGAGTTTCGTTTGTGTCGTCTGTGTCCAGGTCCGTCTCGGCCGAGGCGGGGTTGGTAGTGCCGTCGTCGTCGGTCACGGGACGATCGACCGGCTCCTCCCGGTCCTCGGTGTCTCCGCTGGCCCCGTATACGCCGCGGCTCTCATCGCGCATCACCCTGCCCCGATCGAGCTGGACAACGCGTCGCCGCATCGCGTCCACGATGGCATGGTCATGGGTTGCCATGACCACGGTGGTCCCTGTCCGGTTGATGTGGTCCAGGATGCGCATGATCCCTACCGACGTTGCCGGGTCGAGGTTGCCTGTCGGCTCGTCGGCGAGCAGGATCAACGGGCGGTTGACGAATGCTCTGGCGATCGACACCCGCTGCTGCTCACCGCCCGAGAGGCTTCGCGGCATGCGGTCGGCCATTGCGGACAGGCCAACGAGCTTGAGCACCTGGGGAACCTGGGAGTGGATGGCCGTCCGCGACTTGCCGGTGACCTCCATGGCGAAGGCGACGTTCTCGTAAACGGTCTTGGTGGGCAGGAGCTTGAAGTCCTGGAACACTGTGCCGATGGAGCGCCGTAGCTGTGGGACTTTCCATGGCGATAGTGCAGAGGCATGTTTCCCGGCAATCCATATGTCTCCGTTGGTTGGGAGCTCGTCCCGCATCATCAGCCTGATCAGCGTCGACTTGCCGGAACCGGACGGCCCGACCAGAAAAACGAACTCGCCTTTGTTGATGTCGAGCGCGACATCCTTGACGGCGACTACGCCACCTTCGTAAACCTTTGTGACGTTTTCGAGTCGGAGCATTGAAAAATCCGCATCGCCTACCCACCCGCCGGCCGTTGCGAGGTTACCCAGGGACTGGACATAGCAGGTGGATTAAGAGAGTCGCAAGTCGCAAATCGCAAGTCGCAAAGTCAAAACCGGCGCTCGCTGCGCTTGCCAGATCAGTAGATCAGACTGCCCACTTCGCTACTGAGCTACTTGCTACTAGTCGCCCGCCTCCACTGTAAATACTCATCGATGAACGGGTCGAGGTTGCCGTCGAGGACTCCCTGGATGTTGCCGACCTCGAGGTTGGTACGTAGGTCCTTGACCATCTGATATGGCTGGAGCACGTACGAGCGGATCTGGCGGCCCCAACCGGCTTCGGTCTGATCACCCCGAATCGCGTCGACCTCGGCCTGTTGCTCGTGGCGAGCTCGCTCGGCCAGGCGAGCGGCCAGGAGCTGTGTTGCCCTCGCCCGGTTCTGGATTTGGGACCGCTCCGCCTGGCACGACACGACAATGCCGGTCGGGATGTGCGTGATCCTGACCGCAGAGTCGGTCTTGTTGACGTGCTGGCCACCCGCACCCGAGGACCGGTAGGTGTCGATGCGGAGATCCTCTGGGTTGATCTCGATGTCCTCGACATCGACTTCTGGGATGACGTCCACCCCGGCGAAGGCCGTGTGGCGCCTGGAGTTTGCATCAAACGGGCTGATGCGCACCAACCTGTGCACGCCGCGCTCCCCCTCAAAGGATCCATAGGCGTGATCTCCGGAAACCGTGATCGTCGCCGACTTGATCCCGGCTTCGTCACCAACCTGGTACTCGTCGACTTCGACCGAGAGGTCCGATCGCTCCAGATAGCGCAGGTACATCCGGAACAGCATCTCCGCCCAATCCTGGGCATCGACGCCTCCGGCACCTGCATGGATGGAGACGATGGCCGTCCTGTCGTCGTACGGCCCGAAGAAGAGCGTCTCACGCTCGAGCCTCGCCATCGTGGTCCCAAGGCCGATCAGCTCAGACGCTGCCTCGTCCAGGCTCTCCTGGTCACCTTCCTCTACACCGAGCTCGATCAGCACCTCGGCGTCGTCGAGCGCTCCGGCGATATCCGAAACCTGCTGGATGATTCGCTCGTGGCTGGCCAGACGCCTGGTAACTTCCAACGCCCGATCCCGGTCCGCCCACAAATCAGGGACGGCAGCTTGTTCCTTCAGCTCGGCGAGCTCGGCTTCCTTGCCGGGAACGTCAAAGGAACCTCCGCGCGTCGTCAAGGCGCGAACGGAGGTCGTCGAGCAAAGCGCGGAGGTCTGCCGGTTCCATGGTCGGTGAGCGTACCGCGGTCTATGCCCTTTCCCCGACTACCAGCGGTCAAAGAATGTCGGCCGATTCCTCCCTGCCGATCATGCTTTTCAGCCATTTGGCACCGCTGGTGCGCTTACCCTGGAGCGGCACTCCGGCCTCGACCCTGAGCTTTCCGGTGCTGGCATCCTCGAGGTGCGTTCCTCGGTAGTCGGGAGGCGCCGGTGCATCCTCAGCTTTGGCGGCCTTGATCCTATCCGCGCGCTCCAACTCGAGCGTCACCAGCGATTCATCGATCGCCTTCAATTGGGTGACGGTGGCGGGAATGTTGTAAGCCGTAGCGACCGCGGTCGCCATATCGGCGCGGTAGTCGTGGCCGAAGGACCCGAATTCGCCTGGCACCATAACCATTGCATTCATGGCATCGACGCCGACCTGGAGGAAGGTGCCGAAAGGAAACCATTCCATGTCGTCGGGGACGTTGCGGCCGCGTTCGTCCGACAACCATTCTGGCTCTTCGATCATCACGTCGGGTGACATCACCGCAATCGGATCGTTGTGGTGGCTCAAAACGGTGGCACGAAGACGACGGCGTTCCGCTGCCTTGAGCTTTCCCATTTCGCTCGGGTTGTCGAATACGCTAACGGTTCCCTCTGGCACGAGATCGCTCCGGCCGGACGCCATCCCGTTCCTCGACCACTTGGCCAGCCCGGGAAGCCCGACCCACAGTGCCTTGTCGATGCCGTAGTGGTCGAACCCATCGACCCCCTGGTACATGATCACATCAGAACTCGCCCAGGCGCCGAGACTTTCCCCGAACACGTAGACCTTCGGTCGCTGATCCTCAGGCATCCCCGCTAGGCGATTTCTGATGCTCCACAGGAGCGCTCGAAACTGCTGGCGGCCAAGGGCCACTTTCTGCACCGACAGGAACGAGGGGAACCGGCCGTACTGGACCACACAGGTTGCGATGTCCCCCCTAGTGAGGAACTCGGCGCTTTCGATCATCGTCTGGTCTACCCAACCGGTCCCGGTTGGCGACACGAGGAGAAGATGAGACCGCTCGAAGGCGCCGGTGCGCTCCAGCTCGCGCATGGCGAGCTCGGTGCGGCCCATGGGATAGATGGGCTCGGAGTTGTATCCGACGTAGACGCGGATCGGTGGGGCTATGGCCGGCTCGCCCATGACCTCCTCGATCAGTGCCCTGGAGGTGACGTCGGTCACGTAGCGGCGTCCTTGCAGGCCGAGATCTCCGAACGTCGAGACGCTCTCCTCGCTACCCGAAACGAGCGGCGACACAGGGGGCATGGCATAGGCAGGCTCTATGTTTTCGTTGGATCGCCCGATATAGCCGACGCCTGCGTTGTACGCGGTCACCGCGCCGGCCGTCCACAGCGCAGCGTTGGCGATGCCCCCGATCACCCTTTTGGACGGGCCAGGGCCCAAGTAGCTCACCAAGGCTTTTCGTGAGCTGATGTATGCCTTGCCCAGGCCGGCTCCGACGGCATAGACCGCGTAACCAACACCAAGCGCCATCGGGAAGTCATTTGTCTGTTCGATCGGCCATCGCGGTATCACCGACTTGCGGTGTTCGAGGTTGCGCCGCCCCCAGATGGCAAAAGCGGCACTGATCCCGATCGCACCCAGAACAGGTTGGGCAGTGCGCCCGCGGCGATACCGATGCTTCAGCGTGTTGGAGACGTCGTATAGGGCACCGGATGCAGAGACAGCGGCCAACACCTGACCGGCGCTCTTCGCACCGGCTCGCCACAACGCCCGGTCGTCACGATCCGGCAGGTTCGCCAAGGCAACCCCGACACCACCAATCGCGGCTCTCGCCGTCAACCGCAGTGGAAGCCCGGCACGTCGCGGAAGGAGTGCCTTCATTCCCTGCTCCACTCCGGTCCCAAGCGCTCGGGCCGCCAAGGCAGACGCACCGGCGGCAATCCCCTGGTGCACGGATGTCCTCGGCATCAGGGATGGCTCGAAGGCTGCGACAGTAGCGACCGCCTCGAACGGGCCGCTCGGCGATCCAAGAAGCGGGTTGAACCAGTCGGCAGTGCGCAGGGTGGCGGAGCGCCAGATGGGATCACCCTGCCCATCCTCAGCAGCTTGGACCTCCTCGACCACCTCGGACGCCTCATCAAGAGCAGCCGAGGCCTCTTGGAGCGCTGCTGCAGCGGCCTCGCCCAGCGCCTCTTGTTCGGTTTCGTCCACGGTGTCCCCTCGATGAGATCAGTCGCAGACTGTAGCCCGGCCGGTCCTCAGGCCAGCGGCTCGGCCCCTGGGGCGCCGTGGCACCGCTTGTACTTCTTCCCCGACCCGCAGGGACAAGCCTCGTTCCGGCCGATCTTTTGCCCGGACCGCTGTACTTGCCTCTGCTGGAGTTGCTGCACGGTCTTTGCGGAAGACGTCGTGACCTGCGCCCGCTGTTGCCTTTGTTGTCCCTGTTCCGGAGCGCCGAGAAAGTGAAACATGTGGCGGGTCGTGTCGTGTTTGACCTCGGCGACGAGGCCCTCGAAAAAAGCAAAGCCCTCTCGCTGGTACTCGACAAGGGGGTCGCGTTGACCCATGGCGCGCAAGCCGATGCCGGATCGAAGATAATCCATCTCAGCGAGGTGCTCGCGCCATCGGTTGTCGATTACGAACAGGGTGTGCACGCGCTCGGCCGCGCGCATCACCTCCGAACCGTACTCTGCCTCGCGGGCCGCATACACGGCGTCGGCGTCGGTCTGATAGGCCTCAATCACTTCGGCCTCTGAGGCATGGCCCAGACTGCCCCGATCGATCTCGGGCTCGTAGACCGCCTTGATACGCGTGTCGAAATCGTCCCAGTCCCACTCGTCCTCATCGAGCCCGAAGGTCATCTCGAGCACCTCGTCCTCGATGGTCTCGGCGCGCCAACCCGCGATCAGCTCGCTGGTGTCTTCGTCACTGAGTATCTGGTCCCGCCATCGATAGATGATCTCTCGCTGGGTGTTCATCACCTCGTCGTATTTGAGGACGTTCTTGCGGATCTCGAAGTTCTGCGCCTCGACCTGGCTCTGCGCCCGCTCGATCGCCTTGCTGACCATGTTGTGCTCAATGGGCACGTCGGGTGGAATCTTGAGACGTGACATGATCGATGCCACTTTCTCGTTGGCGAAGCGCCGCATCAGCTCGTCCTGGAGAGAGAGATAGAACCGGGATTCGCCTGGGTCTCCCTGGCGGCCGGATCGCCCTCGCAACTGGTTGTCGATGCGGCGGGAGTCGTGTCGCTCGGTGCCGAGGACATAGAGGCCCCCGACGTCGAGGATCTTCTCGCGCTGCGCCTCGGTCTCGGCGCTGAAACGCTCCATCGCAGCTTCGAACGCTCCGGTGTACTCGTCATCTGCGAGAGTCAGCCCGCGTTTCGCCATCTCGGCCTTGGCCAGCTCCTCCGGATTTCCTCCCAGCATGATGTCGACTCCGCGGCCGGCCATGTTGGTGGCAACGGTGACCGCACCCAGCTGCCCTGCCTGGGCGATGATGTGGGCCTCACGCTCATGGTGCTTGGCGTTGAGAACCTCGTGCTTGACGCCGCGACGTCGCAGGGTGTCCGATACGATCTCGGACTTCTCGATCGAAATCGTGCCGACGAGCACCGGCTGCCCAACTTCGTTACGGGCCATGATGTCGTCGGCAAGAGCTGTGTACTTGTGCTCCTCGTCGATATAGACCATGTCGGCCTCGTCCGCCCGCACCATCGGCCGATTGGTTGGCACCTCGACAACCTGGAGCCCGTAGATCTGCGCGAACTCGCCCGCCTCGGTGAGCGCCGTGCCGGTCATGCCGGAAAGCTTGTCGTACAACCGGAAGTAGTTCTGCAAGGTGACGGTGGCCAGCGTCTGGTTCTCTTCCTTGATCCGCACCCCTTCCTTGGCCTCGATCGCTTGGTGCAGACCCTCGGAGTAGCGCCGGCCCTCCAGCACACGTCCCGTGAACTCGTCGACAATCAACACCTCGCCATGTCGGATCAGGTAGTCGACATCACGGTGATAGAGCGTCTGCGCTTTCAGCGCCACATCGAGATGGTGGATGAAGTCGACCATGCCGGTGTCATACATGTTCTCCACGCCGAGAAACTGTTCCACCTTGTGCACGCCTACCTCGGTGGCAACGACCTGCCGCTTCTTCTCATCAACCTCGTAGTGCACCTCGTTCTGGAGGCGGCCCACCAATTTGGCAAACTCCCGATACCACTTGCCGGTCTCACCGACCTGTCCTGAGATGATGAGCGGCGTCCTCGCCTCGTCGACGAGGATCGAGTCGACCTCGTCGATAATGGCGAAGCTGTGGCCCCGTTGCGTCATCCCCTCCGGGCTCTTCGCCATGTTGTCGCGCAGGTAGTCGAACCCGAACTCGTTGTTTGTCCCATATGTGATGTCAGAGTCGTACTGCGGCTTGCGCTCCGTGGGAAGCATGTCGGCCTGGATGAGACCAACGGTGAGGCCGAGAAAGCGATGAATCTGACCCATCCACTCGGAGTCACGCTTAGCCAGATAATCGTTGACCGTCACCAGATGAACGCCGTCGCCTGCGATGGCGTTGAGGTATGCCGGCATCGCCGAGACCAGGGTCTTTCCCTCGCCGGTCTTCATTTCGGCAATGTCCCCCCGATGGAGTGCCCCGGCGCCGATCACCTGAACGTCGAAGGGGCGTTGGCCAAGAGTGCGCTTAGCCACTTCTCGTACCACGGCGTATGCCTCGGCCTCCAGGTCGTCCAACGACTCGCCAGCGGCATAGCGCTCTCTGAACTCAGCCGTCTTGGCCACCAGCTGATCGTCGGTGAGTACCTCCGTCTCGGGTTCGAGCGCGTTGACACGCTTGGCAAGCTGCTCGACCTCTTTGAGACGCTTGCCTTCACCGATCCGAAGGGCCTTGGAAAAGATGGACATTGAGACGATTCTATGAGGGTTTGAGGTTTGATCCGATGGAGTTAGTTACCAGTCGCGAGTCGCGAGTCACGAGTCCGACTGGAGGAGGTGGCGTCGGAGCGAACGCAGCATGCGGCGGACCTCGACGAGGAGCTGTCTTGTGGCGTCTGTGCTGTGCTTGTCAAGGTACCCAAGGTCTTTCGTGAGGAAGAGGTGGTATTCGAGCTCACTCGCGGAACCAATCGCGTTCGAAACGAATCGGGCGTAGTCCCGATCCGTCGAGCGTCCCGAGCCCTCGGCAAGGTTCGTAGGGATCGAAACGGCCGATCGTCGCATCTGGGACTGCAATCCATACCGTTCATCGTCGGGGAGCTGAAGCGAGAGGCGATAGACATCGAGTGCAAGGAAGTGTGCTTTCTCCCATACCTTGAGCTTTGTGTAATCCGACACGCCGACACGCGTACCACACCACATCTCTCAAATGAATAGGGCTGTCGCGACTTGCGACTTGCGACTCGCGACTCGCTCTCAGATCGTGATCAGGTCCTCGCGGACTGCGTACAGCACAGCCTCGTTGCGAGAGTGCAGGCCCAGCTTGTCGAGAATATTCCTGATGTGGTTCTTGACCGTGTTCTCCGAGATGAACAACAGATCCCCGATTTCGCGGCTGGTATTGCCTTGCGCAACGAGCTCGAGGACCTCGATCTCGCGGCCGGTGAGGGTCGGTTTCCTCGCTTGCAGAAGCTCCTCGTGGCGCAACAGCTGGTTGGTCACATCCAGAAGCTTGCCAGCCATCGTCGGGGAGAGGACGGCGCCGCCGGCGCCCACCGCATCGATGGCCGCAATCAGGTCCGGCAGCGGCGTGTCCTTGGTGAGATACGCACGGGCCCCAGCTTTCACCCCGATGAGCAGGTCTTCCTCCGACTCGCTTGCGGTGAGCAGCATGACTTTGGACCCAGGAGACACCGAAATGATCTCATCGACAACCTCGAGGCCGGAACCGCCAGGCATGAGGATGTCGAGGAGCACCACATCCGGCTGTAGCTCCCGCGCCTTTTGCACCGCGTCCTGGGCGGTAGTCGCCTCGCCAACCACTTCGAAATCGGCTGCGGCCAGGGCCGACCCGATTCCAACGCGAAAGAGCGGGAGATCATCGACGATGAGCAGTCTGCGCATGTCGGTCGCTTTACTCCGGTCTCGGCTACTTCGGTTCGATCAGACCGAGGTCGCCATCGCGCCGGTGGTAGAGAACCGCCTGCTTTCCGTTGTCTCCGTCGAGAAAAAAGAAGAAGTCGTGTCCGAGCATCTCCATCTGCAAAGCAGCTTCCTCGACCGACATCGGACGCATCTCGAAGGTCTTCTTCCGTACGACGCTTGCCGTTCGATCTGCTACCTCATCGACCGGTTGACCTGTCTCATTGAGAGCTTTGTCCTTGGGGACCCGCGACCGCTGGATCAAACGCTCCTTGAGTCTTCTCAGTTGCCTCTCGTATTTCTCGGCTGCCGTATCCAGCGCCGCCCTGGCGTCGAAGGCGTCGGTTTCGACGCGCACGGTATGCCCAGCCGCAACACTGGTGATTTCCACCCGGTACCTTCCGTCTGTGCGCCGCGGGTTGCCGTTTTCGGAGAACTCGACATCGGCGCTGGTGACGTCGTCGAAGATGCGGCCGGCGTGCTCGATCCGCTCCTCGGCAAGGTCACGTAGGTCGTCGCCGAGTTCCATGTTGCGGCCGTGAATACGAACGTTCACCGGGACCCCTTCCTGTGTTCGGCGGAGATGCTCAGCGCCGCCCTGAAGACGGCAGGCGTAGCCAAAAGATCGGGTGGTAGGACGCGGAGGTTGGCTTGGTCGATGGTGCCGCTGGCCGGGGCACGCTCCACGCAACCTCCACTGGGCTATCTCCTGCTATCACCCTAGAGGCTTCGCAATAGGCGTGATCCGGTCTCCTGCCGGTACGCCCTCTTCGGCACCAGAGTCGCCGCCAACACCACCGTTGGGGTCGCCTCCAACGCGTGAGTTGCTGCGCTCACGGTGGCGCCGGTCGTCACCACGTCGTCGACGAGCACAGCCCCGGCGTCGACGGCGCTGAGCTGGCGGAAACGAACGGGCGCCCGCTCGACCCGCCTCTTACCGGCATGGCGTCGCCACCACG
>CAXMPL010000089.1:0-7756 GCA_964195125.1 uncultured Kiloniellales bacterium
ACTCGCGACTCGCGACTCGGGACCTGGTCGCTAGTCTCGCTCGGTGAGGTTTTCCCTGAGCGAAGACGATTTTCTCGACCTGGCTTCCGATTATTCGGTGGTCCCGGTCGCACTCGAGGTGCTCGCAGACAGGGACACGCCGGTCTCCGTGTTCGAGAAGCTGGTCGGTGACGATGCCGGTTTCTTGCTGGAGTCGGTGGAGAAGGGGGAGCGCTGGGCGCGCTGGTCATTCGTGGGGTGGGATGCCGCGTTCACGCTGATCGCCGGCAATGGCGTGACCCGCGTCGAGGGCGCCGATTTGGAGCTCGTCGATGGCGATCCGTTTGCGGTGCTCGACGATCTGATGCAGCGCTTCAGCGCCCCGGACGGGGCCGCTGCCGGCCTGGGTGCTGCGCCTCCACCACTGCACGGTGGTGCCGTCGGCTATCTCGCGTACGACATGGCGCGTTACGTCGAGGATCTGCCACACGCACCGAAGGACGACCGCTCATTGCCCGAAATGGTGTGGCAGTTCACCGGAGGGTTGGCCGCCATCGACTCGTTGCGGGACTCCGTGATTCTCATCCGCAATGTGTTCGTTGGTGACGACCCCCGACAGCAGTACCGCGAGGCCGGCGCCGCATTGGCCGCAGACGCCGACCGGCTGGCCTCGACGCCGGTCCCTGGTGCCGTTCTTCGTCCTGCGTTCGACCCACCAACCGAGGCCGAAGCGAACGTGGACCAGGCCGAGTTCGAAGCAGCGGTACGGACCGCGATCGATTACATCAACGCAGGCGACGCGTACCAGATCGTCCCCTCCGTTAGGTTTACCGTGGAATTCGACGGCGATGCCTTCGCCGTATATCGCGCCCTCCGGCTGATCAACCCCTCACCCTTCATGTACTTCTTCCGTCACGGGACGATGTCGATCGCCGGATCCTCACCGGAGCTGATGACGCGGGTGCGCGACGGTGTGGTGTACAGCCGACCAATTGCCGGAACCCGGCCGCGAAGCTTCGACCCCGAGGAGGATCGCCGGTTGGAGGCCGAGCTGCTTTCCGACGACAAGGAACTGGCGGAACATGTGATGCTGGTGGATCTGGCTCGCAACGATCTCGGCAGGGTGTGTGACTACGGGACGGTGGGCGTTGATGAGCTGATGGTGATCGAGCGGTACTCGCATGTCATGCACATAGTTTCTGGCGTATCAGGTCGGCTCAGGGAGGGTGTCGGCGCGGTTGATGTGCTGAGGGCGACCTTTCCGCACGGCACGGTCAGCGGGGCCCCAAAGGTACGGGCGATGGAGATCGTCGACGAGTTGGAGACTACGCGGCGGGGCCCGTATGCCGGCGCTATCGGCTACCTCGACTTCTCAGGGAACGTAGATACGGCAATCGGCCTGCGGACGATGATCGCCGACGGCGGGCACGCCTGGGTACAAGCCGGCGCAGGCATCGTCGCCGACAGCAACCCGGCTTCCGAATATCGCGAATGCGTGGCCAAGGCAACGGCGGTGCTGACGGCAATCGCCGCCGCACCGGATCTGTGATCAGACGGTGAAGCGTGGCGCCCTTGTCCTCGTCCTGCTGGTCGCCGTGTTGATTGCAGGGTGCAGCGACCGGCTGGAGGGGACACATGGCGAGGAGCTGTATCGAGTCGCCTGCGCTCAGTGCCACGGGGCCGATCTCACCGGAGGGCTGGGCCCACCGATCGGTGCCGGCTCAAACGCCGATATTGGCCTGTCGGACGAACAGGTGGCCAGCGTCATCGAAGTGGGCCCGGGAGCGATGCCCGGCTTCGACCGTCGTCTCACCGAGGAGCAGATCGAAAGCCTCGTGAAGTATCTGCGGGTGACACAGGCCAGCGCGGAAGGGGAGTAGCTGAGGAACCCAGCTACCAAGAAGACGCGCGGATAGGTCATCGGCCGTCTCGAAAGTCCGAGTGCAGTGCTTCCCGCTCTTGCCGCTACGCGGCGGGCCGCTCGGGCCCCGGATCAGCGGATAGCTGTTCTCAGATCGTGGCGGGATTGTGCCCTATCCGCTGATCCTCTAAGTACTGAGTACTGTTCCCCCATGCTGAAAAAGATCCTTGGCGACGCGGAGCGGCGCGCCGAGGCGGTTCGCCCGCGGGCCGCCGAGTTCCGGGCGAAGGCTGCCTCGGCGCCACCGGCCAGGGGTTTTGGCAGAGCGGTGAGCGGCGGCAAGCTCATCGCCGAGGTCAAGCGTCGCTCGCCGTCGCGAGGGGTGCTGGCACCCGGTCTCGACGCCGCCGCCCAGGCTAAGAGGTACCAAGCCGGAGGCGCGGCCGCGGTGAGCGTGCTCACCGAATCCGTGCATTTCGAAGGCTCGCTGGAAGATCTGATGGCGGTTCGGTCGGCGATCGACCTCCCGGTCCTGCGTAAGGATTTGCTCCTCGATCCGGCCCAGATCTGGGAATCCAAAGCGACCGGGGCGGACGCTGTGCTGCTGATCGTCTCCATCCTCGGTGAGGAGGTCCTGGCCACGATGCTGGAAGAGGCTGCCGAAGCCGGCGTCGATGCCCTCGTCGAGGTGCACGACACCGAGGAAGCGAAGCTGGCGCTCGCCGTCGGCGCCGGGATCGTCGGGGTCAACAATCGTGATCTTGTCTCGTTCACCACGGATCTGGCTGTTGCCGAGTCGGTGGCGCCAATGATTCGCCGCCCCGGTGTGGTGACGATCGCAGAGAGCGGCGTATCGGATCGGGAGGGCGCCGGGCGGATGTGGGCGGCAGGCTACGACGCGATCCTCATCGGTGAGGCACTGGTGACGGCGACCGACCCGGAGGCGCTGCTGCAAACGCTGGTCGCGCCATGATCTGGGTCAAAGTCTGTGGCTTGCGCCAAGAGCGCGACGTGGAGGCCGCCGTCGAGGCGGGTACCGATGCTGTCGGGTTCGTCCTCGCAAAAGGCTCCCCGCGGCAGGTGTCGATCGATCGGGCCGCCTCGCTCATGGAGGGTGTGCCAGCGCTGCGCATCCTGGTCACATCCGACATGGAGCCGGGTGAGATCGCAGCTGCCATGGCAACGACCGGGGCAGACGGGATCCAGGCTCACGGTCGTCATGCCGGCTCCGCAGCTGCGGCAGGTGTTGTCTCCGGGTGGTTCGTGCTGCGCCCGGTGGCGATGAAGGTCGACCCGCCGGCGCCGGAGCCGGCCACCCTGCCCGAGGGACAGATTCCACTCCTCGACTCGAGCGCGGGGTCGAGCCTCGGTGGTACCGGAGTCCCCTTCGACTGGTCGATGGCTGCCGCAATCGACCGGCCCTTCGTGCTCGCCGGCGGCCTGAGCTCGGACAATGTCAAGGAGGCGATCGATCAGGTCGGTCCATGGGGCGTCGACGCATCGAGCGGGCTGGAGTCGTCGCCTGGGATCAAGGACCCGCGTAGGGTCGCCGCCTTCGTCGAGGAGGCCAAACAGGCATGACTCCCGACGAGCGTGGAAGGTTCGGCGAGTACGGCGGCCGTTTTGCACCGGAGACGCTGCTGTCGGCCCTCGATGAGCTGGAGGCCGCGTTTGCCGAGGCCTGGGAGGACGAGGCGTTCCGCGCCGAGCTCGACGCACTGCTGGCGACCTACGTCGGGCGCCCGACGCCGGTGTATCACGCCACCCGTCTCTCCGAGCAACTCGGCGTCGACCTGTGGTTGAAACGGGAAGACCTCGCCCACACCGGCGCCCACAAGATCAACAACACTGTCGGCCAGGCGCTGCTGACCCGCCGCATGGGGAAGCCCAGGGTGATCGCAGAAACCGGAGCCGGCCAGCACGGGGTGGCTACGGCCACCGCATGTGCGTTGTTGGGGCTCGACTGCGTCGTCTATATGGGCACCAAAGACATGGAGCGGCAGGCACTGAATGTCTACCGCATGGAACTGCTCGGAGCCGAGGTGGTGTCTGTCGACGTCGGGGCGGCGACGCTCAAGGAAGCCGTCTCCGAAGCACTGCGTGACTGGGTGGCCTCGGTGGGTTCCACCCACTACATCATCGGCTCGGTGGTGGGCCCGCATCCCTTCCCGTGGATGGTCAGGGAGTTCCAGCGCGTCATCGGTGAGGAGATGCGAACCCAGTTGAAACGCCCAGACGTCGTAGTCGCCTGTGTGGGTGGCGGTTCAAACAGCATCGGGGCATTCAGCGCCTACATCGGGGACCCCGACGTTCGCCTAGTGGGGGTCGAGGCCGGTGGCTACGGGATCGCCACCGGCAAACACGGGGCTTCGCTTTCTGCAGGATCCCCCGGTGTGCTTCACGGGTCGTATACCTACCTGCTCCAGGACGAAGGTGGCCAGATCCTCGAGGCGCACTCGGTGAGTGCCGGCCTCGATTACCCGGGCGTCGGGCCGGAGCACGCCTTCCTCCGCGATGCGGAAGTGGTTGAGTACGAGTCGGTGACCGACGAGCAGGCGATCGCCGCTTTTCATCTGCTGTCGCGCACAGAAGGGATCATCCCAGCGCTCGAACCGGCCCACGCGCTGGCGTGGGTGGTCGAAAACGCGGATGCCCTGCGCGGCAGGACGATTGCCATGGTTCTTTCCGGGCGCGGGGACAAAGACGTACACGAGGTGGCCGGGCGCGATGGCTGATTCCGGAACCGAGCGAATGCGGTCGATGTTCGCCGCCGCCGCTGAGCAGAGCCGCGCCGCACTGCTCCCGTTCATGACCGCAGGCATCCCGGACCCGGAGTCGTCGCTGGCGATGTTCCAGGCAATGACCGCAGCCGACGGATTCGAGGTTGGGATCCCCTACGCCGACCCGCTTATGGACGGACCGGTCACCGCGTCGGCGGGTCGTCGCGCCATCGACCTGGGGATGACGATTGACGCCGGCCTCGAGCTCGTCCATCAGGTTGCCGCAACCACCGGCAAACCGGTCATTGTCATGACCTACGCCAATCCGGTTCTGCAGTACGGCATTGACCGCTTCGTGGATGCGATAGTGGCAGGTGGTGCGGTGGGGATGATCATTGCCGACCTGCCCGTCGAGGAAGCAGCGCCATTTCTCGAGGGGGGACGGCGACGCGGCGTTGGGATGGCGCTGTTCGTCGCCCCGACGACAACCGACGAGCGGCTGGAGCGGATCGTGGCTGCGCAACCCGCCTTCCTCTACGGTGTGGCCAGGCTCGGAGTTACCGGGGAGCAGAGCGAGCTGGCGGCAACCGCAGGTGAGCTGGCACAGCGGGTGCGAGCTGTCACCGATCTCCCGCTGGTGCTCGGCGTTGGCATCTCAACGCCTGATCAGGCCGCGGAGGCCGGTGCGGTCGCCGACGGTGTAATCGTGGGCAGCGCCCTGGTCCGGCGGGTGCTCGAGGCTGAAGATCCGGAGCAGGCGGCCGAGACGCTCGGAGCGGCGGTGGACGAGCTGGCCGCCGCGATGAGGAGTTCCAAGAGGTTCCGCAAATAGGGCGCGATCAGATCTCTGTCGGCGAGCCTGTTTGCGGAGCCGTGGCCCGAGCGGCCCGCCGCGAAGCGGCATGAGCGGGAAAATGGCTCAAATTCCGTCGAGACGACCGGTCACCGATTTGTACGCGCCTAGGGCGTGTAGTTGACATCCAGGATGGGTCGATCGGCTGGAGTGCCGTTCTCCCTGGTGGCGAACTCGGTGATGTACTTGGTGCCTTGGCTCTCGACGGAATCATTGGCCCGCCAGCCTTCGTTGGCGGTGCCGTCTATCCAGAGTTGGACATCGGCGGCGACGTCCCAGGTCATGCATGCCGGCGAGCCCGGTGTGGTGGCCGAGTCCGTCACCGATGCGGCGACGCCTGGCTGGTTGTTCCAGGTCAGGGTGGTCTCCACCCAGCTTGCGGTGATGCGGTGCAGGTCGATGGTCCTGGCGATGCTCGGCACCTTGGTGGCGCACAGGGTGAGGGTGGCCGTGTTGACGGTAGACCCAGACGGGATGGACGACACGTCGAACTCCACGAAGGATCTTCCGTCCTTCGCCGACTGCCAGCTCCGCACGATCATCACCGTGTCCGTGCCATTGTTGGTGGTGGGCTTCGACTCGTCGGCCCAGGTGTCGGCGATCGAATTGAACGATGCGTCGACGGTGCACGAAGTGGCTCCCTCCGCCTCGTTGCTGTCGACGCTCTCCCAGCTCTGGTAGTAGGCGCGCACCACGTAGTAGTAGGTACCGGCCGCCGGGGTATCGTCGTAGGTCACCGTCGTCCGGGGCGTGATCTGGGCGATCTCGCTGTAGGGACCGCCCGGAATGGTGGCGCGGAATACTCGATGGCCGGTGGCGTAGGTGTCGACCGTCGCCGTCCAGTCGAGGGTTATCGTCGTGCCGCACGCGGCAGTGAGGCCGGTGGGCGGAGCGAGGATATCCGCCGTAAAGGAGTTGGCGTCGTTGCTCGTGGGATTGGTGACGAACGCTCCCGCCGTGGGTAGACCGAGCAGCAGGGCGAGCAGCGTGCCCGCCACTAGTGCCGTCCCCATCCTCATGACGGAGCCTCGACGTCTGACGGAGCTTGCTTTCGCCAGGGATCGTTTTGGGCGCCGAAGGCGAATCGTGATAGCCACAGTGCCAGTGCCGTGGCCGCCATGGTCACGACGAGCAGCGTCCACTGGCCCTGGGCTGCCCATATACGAAGGAGTCCGACGAACGGCACGATCCACTGGGCCTTGCCCCGGATGTTTGCCGCCGGGATCGGTTTGGGGTCGTTGACTCCGTTCACGTCTCCCTTAGTGATGTAGGAACCGTCCGGGTTGACGGAGACGATTCGATGGGTGACCAGGTCGTGCTTGCGCGGGTCTTCGTAGACCACGATGGTGCCCGGGGCGATCTCGGCGTCGCCGTGGTCGACGGCGATAACCACGTCGCCGATTCGGAGGGTCGGCATCATCGATCCCGAGGTGATCGACGCCGAGGTGTACCCGGGGATGATCATCGGTAGCACCGCCATCACCGCCATCGTGCCGAAGGCCAACAGGGCGGTGACCGCGAGCAGACCGCTGTAAAACAGCGCTCTATCGCTCTTGTGGACGCGGCCGGTCCCCGGGTCCTTTGTGGGACCAGGGGACTGGTCGCGCCGGTCTGTGATGACCGCCATGTGCACTCCGAGTGAGCCGGTTAGTTATTGGTGGCGAGCCACTCGAACTCGACGCCGGTGGCGTTGCTGTCCTGGACCGTGTTAGGTGCAGCCGAATCCAAGGTGACGGTGATCTCGTACCAACGACTCTCATCGGTGCCAGGCACCGCCGGCTGCCATGCGGTCTCGGTGATACCCGGTGTGGACAACGTCCCGCTCGCCACCGCGGCGAGGCCGGCCGAACACCCCGAATCCGTGTACCGGTCGACGGTCAGATCGAGCTCGTCACCGATGCTGTTCTCGTTCAAGCCGCTGATCGTCACAGAATCCAACAGAATGTCGGCGTCGAGCGACCCCTCGTAGATCACCTCGAAACACACCGTTGAGGTATCGCCCGGTGCCATGGCACTGAAGGTGAACAGAGCGGACCCGGTCTCGTCGAAGGTTGGAGAGCCCCCATCGGTGAGGGCATTCGCGTTGACCAGAACGACATTACCCGAGGTGAATGCGTTGGCATCATTCGACGTCGGGTTCGTAAACAGCGCCCGCGACGAGCCCATCACCATCAAGGTGGCGATCAGAAAGCCGCTGAAGATAAAAGCGGCCGCCCGAAGCGTCGTTGCACGGGTCATCTCAATCCTTTCGTGACTTCGTTCGACCATTGATCGGCAGCTCCGACGACTACGGTGAGTAGCATGTTGGGAGAATGTGGATTGTTTCTCCCCGACCTGAGCGGA
>CAXMPL010000090.1:0-12202 GCA_964195125.1 uncultured Kiloniellales bacterium
TCCCGGAAGCCGGTAGGGATGCCGGTCACCTCTTCACCGAGCCGCTGCAGCTCCTCCGCCTTCTCGATGGCCGGGCCAAGCAGCGGGTCGATTGGGGCGAGGCCGCTGCCAACCCGCCGCTCCGAAACGAGGAAGATCTCCTGCTCCGAGCGGTCGAGCACGTCAGCGATCGGCTCCTGCATCTCCCCTGCGATCGAACCGATAGTTCCTGCGACCCGCATCAGCCGACGCCGCAGCGCATGCTCCTCGACGATGCCGGCGTAGTACTCGATGTTGGAGGCCGTAGGCACCGAATCGAGCAGCCTGGTGAGGAAATCGATGCCTCCCATCAGTTCCAGGGAGCCGTCGCGCCGCAGAGCTTCGGACACCGTCACCGCATCGATCGGCTCGTTCGCATCGAACAACCCCTGGACCGCCTCGAAAACTTGCTGATGGGCCGGTCGATAGAAATCCTCGCCGTGTAGCTTCTCGAGAGCGATGTTGGCGGCCTCCGCCGACAGCAGCACGGCACCGAGGACAGACTCTTCCGCTTCAACGCTGTGTGGGGGAGCTTGCAGCGTCCCAGCTGCTGGGCGTTCGGCAACGCTCGTCACAGATTCATCCTGTCCTCGCCTGGCCTGGTCCTGATCAAAGCATCGCACCGGGGTGTGACGCGAACGCGTCGAACCGCCGCCGGCGGTGCGGGAAGTGCAAGAAGCTTACGCGCAGTCGCGTGTCGGTGGCTGTCCTATACCCGCTTTGTTTTCGCGACGGAACGCCTTAACAAGCCACCGGCAGGAACCCGATGAGAAGCCGGGGACCAAACCCGAAGCCGCAGGCCTCCTCAGGCCGGGATCACGTCCAGAGTCACCATGAACTGAACTTCGCGATGGGGCTGGAGCGCGACCTCGTGCAGGCCGATGTCCTTGATCGGCGCTTCGAGCACAACCAGCTTGGGATCAACCTCGATGCCGGTGAACTTGGTGATGGCTGCCGCGATATCGGCCTCGCCGATCGATCCGAACAATTTGCCCTCGTCGCCGGCGTTTGCAGCGATAACCACCCTCGTCCCGGTCAGGGACTGGGCAAAGGTCTCCGCTTCATCCTTGGCCGCCGCCAGCGCTTCCTCGCGGGCAAGGTGCATCGTTTCGGCCTGTCGCAGCGCCCCGTCAGTTGCCTTTATGGCAAATGACCTTGGCACCAGGTAGTTGCGGGCGTAACCGTCGGCCACGTCGACGACATCGCCCTTGTGCCCGAGATCGTCGACGTCGTGGGTGAGGATGACCCTCATCGCCGCGGCCTCGACCCCTGCTTCGAAGGCTGCTTCGTCGACATGTAGGGGAGCATCGCCATCTCACGGGCGTTCTTGATTGCGATGGCAACCTGGCTCTGACGTTTGGCGCTCAACCCTGTGACGCGTCGCGACCGGATCTTGCCGCGGTCTGACATGAATTTGCGCAGCAAGGCGATGTCCTTGTAGTCGACAAAGTCGTCGTCGGCGAACGTGTGGACGATCCGCTTGCGACGCCTCGGTTCATCCTTCTCACGACGGCGTTTCGGGTTGCGATCCTTCGATCTCGGCATCGGGAAAGTTCTCCTGTCTAGAAGGGCGCCTCGTCGGGGCCGTAGTCGGTTTTGGCGACCGGGGCGGCCGCGGCGACCTTCTCGTCGCTCTGGTTCGCCCACGCTCCGTCCCTCGGCGTCTTGGTGACGGTGGTGGTTGCCCACCGCACCGATGGGCCGATCTCCTTGATGTCGACCTCAACGACCGAGCGCTTGTCGCCCTCCTGGGTCTCCCACGACCGCTGCTGGAGTTCGCCGATGACGATCACGCGTAGGCCCTTCTGCAGAGACTCGGCGACATTCTCTGCCATGTCACGCCAGCACGTGCCGCCGAAGAAACTGGTCTCTTCCTGCCACTCGCCATCGCGATTCTGGTACCGCTTGTTTACGGCGAAGCGAATCTTGGCCATGGCGACGCCGGACGGCGTGAACCGGAGCTCGGGATCGTCGACGAGGTTGCCGATAAGGGTGACGCTATTCGTATTGCTCATTCGCTTCTCTCTTCTCTCATTCTCGCGTTGCGCCCCTGCATCATGCCGGGAGCCTGTGACACGGAGTCAACTCTCACGATCGACCCTGCGCAGAACCTTGTGACGAACCACCGCGTCGGAGAGGCCCAGTGCCCGGTCCAGAGCCTCGACGAGGTTGGTGTCGCCTTCGAAATCGAGCACCGAGTAGTAGCCCTCGTTCATGTGGTCGATTTCGTAGGCGAATCGGCGCTTTCCCCAAAAGTCGGACCCGGTGACCGATCCGCTGGTGTCGATGGTCGCGGAGACTTCCTCGACCTGCTTTTGAACATCCGTTTCGGCCATGTCCGGCCGGTGGATGATGGTCAGCTCATATGAGCGCATTTTCAACTCCTCTGGACGTCTGCTCGGCAGACGGCCCCCGTGGGGGCAGGGTTCTCGGATGTGGTGGCAGTGTACCGCGGGGTGTCCTCTTTCAGCTGTCGATGCGGAGCGTGGAGGCCTCAGTGACGAAGCCGAGGTCGCCCTCCGGAGCCTCGATGGCGTAGCGGTACGGGCCTGTCGCGTTGTAGAACGGGCAGTCGTCGGTGGTGCATGGCACCATGGTCAGCTTGTCGACGAAGATCCGATCGAAGGCGAAGAAAGCGATGTCGAGCGGGATCAGCGTGTCCCTCATCCAGAATCCGCTCTCGGAATCAGCTTCGAATACGAAGAGCATGCCGTCGAGACCGCCGAGCTCGGTGACGCCCATCAGGCCTTGGCTTCGGGTCTCCGGTGTGTCGGCGACTGCGACCACCATTTCCCGATCGTCGATGCTGATCGTGGTCGTATCGAACCCAGGCAGCATGAGCGGCTCCGCGCTGGTACATCCAGCGGCGATGATGAGCATCAACACGAGCAGTCGCGTGGTCATAACGCGGAAAGCTACCGCGACCCAGAGGCTCCGCAAACAGGGCGCAATCCGATCCCTGTCCGAAAGGCCATTCTGCGGAGCCGTGGCCCGAGCGGCCCGCCGCGAAGCGGCAAGAGCGGGAAAACAGCGTTCAGTGCTTGGCGTGTGCCTCGAAATCTGCGAGCCCGGCCAGGATCTCTGCGGACTCCGCAGCCATGTGGTAGGTCTCTTGCTCTGAGGGGAAGTCGCCAGATTCGATGTCGGCAAAGAATCTTTCCATGGCGGCGACGGCGTCGTCTGCGAGGTTGGCGTAGCGGCGAACGAATTTCGGCTGGACGTCGCCGCTGCCGAGGCCGAGCACATCGTGATAGACGAGCACCTGCCCATCGCAATGAGGGCCGGCACCTATCCCGATGGTCGGGATCGGGATCTCCTTGGTGACGATCTGGGCAACCTTGTCAGGGACCGCCTCGAGCACGAGCGCGAACACTCCGGCGCCGGCCAGCGATTGAGCATCGCTGATGAGCTCATACGCCGCCTGTGCCTGCTTGCCTTGCACTTTGTATCCGCCCATGGCGTGGATGGACTGAGGAGTGAGCCCGAGATGGCCCATGACCGGGATCTCGGCATCGAGGACCTTCTCGATCGCCTCGAGTCGTTTCCTTCCGCCCTCGAGTTTCACGGCTCCGGCGTAGCCCTCGCGAATGAAGCGGCCGGCGTTGCGTACGGTGTCCTCCGCCGAGACGTGATAGCTCATCCATGGCATGTCGCCGACTACGAGCGCGTCCGGCTGGGCCCGCGATACGGCCGCGGTGTGGTGCACCATGACGTCGACATCCACGGCCAAGGTGTCCTCGTGGCCGAGGACGACGTTGGCTACCGAGTCTCCGACGAGGATGATGTCGGCGCCGGCCCGATCTGCGATAACCGCGGATGGGTGGTCGTAGGCGGTGACCATCTTGATCTTTGCTCCGCCCTTGCGCGAGCGAATACCAGGGACGGTGATCTTGGCCATTTGCTGCTCCTCTCTCCCCACCGCTTCGGGTTGGGGGAACGTATGTGCAGTCTCTCCACTGTAGAACCGGGTGTGGCATCGGCCGCCTCGGAAGCCCGTTGGTCGCCCGTGCCTGCGGTTCCTTTCATGACAACGCTACCAAACTCTTCGGGATTCCGGGACAGCTAGCGTGGCCCCATGGCCCGCAAGGACATCTCGATGAGCGAGGCCGAGCTCCCCGAGTTTCTCAGCGAAGGACAAAAGTCTCTCCAGGTCGCATCGAACGACCCCGACGGCTATCCGCACCTTGTGCCGATGTGGTTCGTCGTCGAAGACGGCAAGATCGTGTTCCGCTCCTTCTCCAAGTCGCAGAAGATCCTGAACCTGCGCCGCGACCCCCACCTCACCGTGCTCGTAGAAGAAGGAAATGAGTACAACGAGCTGCAGGGAGTGATGGTCAAGGGCGAGGCCAACCTCGTCGACAACGCCGACTATTGCCTCGATCTGTACGTGGCCCTCGCCAACAGATATACATACTTCGCCGGTGTCGAGCCCGGGGCCACCCCCGAGGAAGAGGTCAGGGAGTATTTCGCCGGCTTCGCCGCAAAACAAACAGCAGTGATCGTTGAACCGGTTGAAGTCGTGTCATGGGACTACCGGAAACTCAGCGGCGGATACTGAGGGACCTCGGTGGATGGCGCCGCTCCAGTGCAGGAACCCGGGATCGACGGGCAAGCGTTCCTCGATCACCTGGCCGAGGCAATCCGAACACCGACCGTCTCCCAGGAGGACCGCGAGCGCAACGATCCAGGCGACGTTCTAGCCATTCATGCGTTTCTGCGCGAGACATACCCCCTGGTCCACGAACGCTGCCTGGTTGAGACCGTCACAGGCCTCTCGCTGCTATTCACCTGGCAAGGGACCGACGCCGGGGCCGATCCCATCGTGCTCATGGCACACATGGATGTCGTCCCCGTCGAGCCCGGCACCGAGGACGACTGGGACCAGGACCCGTTCGGCGGAACGATCGTGGACGGCGAGCTGTGGGGCCGAGGAAGCCTCGATGACAAGGGCCCGCTCATTGCGATGATGGAGGCAGTGGAGCATCTACTCGAGAGCGGCTTCGTGCCGAGCCGAACCGTGAACATCGCGCTTGGCCACGACGAGGAGATCGGCGGGCTGGAGGGCGCGAAAAAGACAGCTGAGCTGCTCAGCGTGCGCGGTATCCGTCCCTGGTTCGTGGTGGACGAGGGCGGTTGGGTGGTCGACGAGATCCCCCCACTCACCAACGAGCCCGTTGCCTTGGTCGGCACTGCGGAAAAGGGCTACCTCAACCTCGAGCTCATCGCCGTTGGCGAAGGCGGCCACTCGTCGATCCCTCCAAAGTCGACGGCGATCGGAAAGCTCGCTGCCGCGATCGAACGCCTCGAGGCCAACCCGCTTCCGGCACACATCGAGGTACTCAAATCGCAGTTCGCTGCGTTGGCTCCGCGGATGGATCGCTGGCTCCGCCTTCTGCTGACCAATCTGTGGCTGTTCGGGCCAATCGTCTCCAGGGTGCTCATCAGGTGGCCGCAAACCGCCGCATCCATCCGTACTACCACCGCGGTGACGATGGTCTCTGGAGGTGTGAAGCCGAACGTCCTGCCTCAGGAGGCGTCGGCAGTCGTGAATTTCCGCATTGTGCCTGGCGACTCGACCGAATCGGTCATCGCTCATGTCGAAAAGATCATTGGATCCGACGTTTCGGCCGCGCCCTTCGGCGAGCTGCGCGCCGAACCAACCCGATTTTCTTCCACCGAGTCCGCTGCGTGGGCAGTGCTCAGGCGAAGCATCGAAGAGACCTTTCCCGACGCGGCTGTCGCGCCGTGGGTCACGAGCGGCGCAACGGACTCCAGGCACTTGAGAGACTTCGCCGGCGACGTCTACCGATTCAATGGGTTCACCGGAGACCTGGAGTCGCTCACACGCATCCACGGCACGGGCGAACGTATGCGGACATCCGATGCCGAATCGGCGGTCTCATTCTTCTGCCGCCTCATCCGGAATGCTCAGGCGTGAGGGTGTAACAAGTACCAAGTAGTCCGTTACTTGTCTGTGAGCCTCTCCCGAAGCCAACCGATATCTGCCTTCTGTTGGGCCGCGTCGCCCCTGGTCTCAACGATCGCAGGTGCCCTTGCTGCGCGAACCACGCCAACCAGCAATTCCTCTGGGATCTCGCCGTCACCCAGGTTCTCGTGGCGGTCGCGGTTGGAGCCAGCGGGGTCTCGTGAATCGTTGGCATGGATGAGGGCGATTCCTCCTGTCAGCCCGGTAATGAGGTCGACTGCGTCCTCCATGACGGTGCCGGCAGCCCAGGCGTGGCACGTGTCGAGGCACACGCCAACGTCGTAGTCACCTATCGCCTCCCACAGCGGGCCGTAATTATTCAGATCCTGCATCACCGTGTTGCCGCTGCCCGCCGTGTTCTCGACGAGGATCGGCACCGTCACATCGAAGGAGTCCAACGCCTTGCGCCACCGGTCGAACCCGACAGCGAGGTCCTCGTCGTCCTCAACGCTCCCGCCGTGCACGATCACCCCTGAGGCACCGAACGCCGCTGCCGCCTCGACAATATGGGAAAGGGTCTTGCGCGATGGGATGCGAACCCTGTTGTTGCCGGAGGCCAGGTTCATCGGATACGGGGCATGCACATAGATCGGGAGCTTGCTCGCCCTCAGGGCCTCCACGTCGTCGCGAGGCTCAGGCTTCGTCCACGACTGCGGGTTGCCAAGGAAGATCTGGACAGCGTCCGCCGATCTCGCCGCCGCGGCTTGCAGGGGATCCTCCGACTCAACGTGCGCCCCTATCAGGTATTCAGCCATCGTTGCGGTCCTCGAGAGGTCGATCGCGATGGAAGGCCTCCATGGCCACCCTGGCGTGGACGACGACATCCTCCGAGTGGGGTTCCCAGCTGGTGGCATTCACCTTCAGCCTGCTGCCCTCCCATTGCGCATCCCACGGCTGTTCGGGTAGGAGATGGGTCTCGGTCACGACGAACACCACAACGTCGGTCGGTGACCCGTCGTCCGGGTCGGGATCGTGAGCGAGGTAAACGTCGGCGATGGCGTCCCATGGCACAAACGCCGGATTGCTGCCCGGTGCACCGACCCGAAACTCGACCCCGTCGTCACGCAAAACCAACACCGGCTCTCGCTGCAGCAGCGAGATGACGGCGTAGCCGAAGAGCCCGACTCCGGCCAAGACCAGCGGCACACCCCACAAGAAGTCGGCACGCTGTTGGTTCGCCCCGGTGGTGGTGAGAAGGCCGTCTTGAGACTCCGGTGGTGTCGAAACCCAGTGACCCCACATCACATCCACCGCGGTCACCATCAGCACCAGACCGACCAATCCGAAGAGAAAAAGCCGTATCGGCGACCGGTGGACCTGGAGCAGTTTCACCCTCCCACCCCAAGATCCTCAGGGGTGATTAGGGGAAGATACGGGATGCCGGCTTCGGCGAGGCGAGCACCAACCGCGCCGCCGCTGCGGTCGACGAGGGCGATCGCCTGTACCACCTCGATGCCCGCATCGATGAGCACCTCGATAGCCTCGGTCAGGGCGGCCCCAGTCGTTGTCGTGTCTTCGAGCACGGCAACCACCTCGTCGGCGCTCACCGGGCCCACCAGGCGGCCGCCGGTGCCGTGATCCTTGGATTCCTTACGAATCGAAAACGATTGGATCGGCTTGCGGGCACGCGCCGCAGCGATCGCGGTGGCAACGGCAATCGGGTCCGCACCCAGCGTCATTCCCCCTACCGCGGTGACCCGGGAGTCGAGCGCAGCAAGCACCGCCTCGCCGACCAAAATGGCACCCCAGCCATCGAACGTCGTCTGTCGGGCATCGATGTACCAGTCTGAGGTCTCGCCAGAGCGCAGCGTGAACGGGCCGTCGGTTCGGAGCGCGTGATTGCGCAGATGTGTTACCAAATGGCCTTTTGGGTCGATTTCGCTAGTCATAGAAAAATTCTCGAAAGTCGCTCAAGAACGGTTGTAGGTGCGTCGATACGTTACTCAGACAGGATGCCTTCCTACCTCCCGTCTAGCCCGAGCCGAGGCCGCCGCAAGGCGGCCCTCGGTTCGTCTGGAGTAAAAAAGTCGCCGGTCGCCCGCCTTCAGCCGCAAACCCACGAAGGCCATTGATGCGAAGGCCATCGACTTGTGACTTGCGACCTGTAACTATCTGGTCGCCCATACGATCAGCTCATACACACGTCCTATCTTCTCTTTTATGGAGCTTCTCTTCATTCGTCACGGTCAGCCCGCCTGGTCCGTCGACGGCTTATCACAAACCGACCCGCAGCTGACAGAGCTGGGGAGACGGCAGGCCGATCTGGCCGCAGCGCGCCTCGTTCGCGACAAGCGGCCCCTCAGTGAGATCGTCGTGTCCCCGGCAGCGCGGTCGCAAGAGACCGCAGCCCCGATCGCTGCCAAGACCGGCTTGTCCATCGAGACAGTCGACGACATCGTCGAGATCAAGATGCCGGACTGGTCAGGCGAGCTCGAAGAGACCGTGCTGCGTATCTTTGTCGAGGCCCGCCACCGCCCGCCTGAGGAATGGTGGGACGGGTTGGAGGGTGGTGAGTCCTTCCGCAACTTCCACGACCGGATCACTCGATCGCTCACCACGGTGCTAGCCGAGCGCGGGGTGCACCCCGATCGTCAGCAAGAGCACCTGTGGACCGTCGAGGACCCAGACCAACGCATCGCGATCGTCGCCCACGGCGGCACTAACGCCGTCGCCATCGGATACCTTCTTGGCGCCGACCCCACGCCCTGGGAGTGGGAGCGCTTCATCCTCTACCACGCCTCGTTCGCCAGGATGCGAGCTATCCCGATCGCCGGGGGATATGCCTGGTCGCTGCGAACCTTCAACGACCGGGAGCATCTGCCGGAGGATGCGCGGACGAGATAGGGCGAGGAGCGAGCGCAGAGAGCGGACTGGTCACTCTTGCGACTTGCGACTTGCGACTCGCTGCTACTTCCCGTAGCGGCGATTCCTGCGGGTGAAATCCCGCAAGGCCCGTAGGAAATCGACGTAGCGGAATGCGGGCCAATACACGTCGACGAAGGCATATTCGGCATAGGCGGCCTGCCACAACAGAAACCCGGAGAGCCGTGCCTCTCCTGAGGTTCGAATCACCAAGTCCGGGTCCGGTAGCCCCGCCGTGTACAGGTTCGCTCCGATGCCGTCGGCGTCGATACGTTCGACGATCTGGTCGGCCGGCATACCTTCGTCGGTGAGGGTTCCGACCAGGTCCTTCACCGCATCGACGATCTCCTGGCGCCCCCCATATGCCAGAGCGATCGTCAACCGTCGCTCGCCGTCTGGCATAGATTCTTCCAGCGTTTTCGCTGCGGCTACGAGATCAGGAGGCAACAGGTCGAGGCTCCCGATGAAGCGAACCCCAACGTCGTGCGCCGCCAGTGCGGCTGGGATCTCCTCGAATAGCTCCTCGAGCACCTCGTAGTAGGGAACCAGCTCCGCGTTAGGGCGCTCCAGGTTCTCCTTCGATAGGAGCCAGCAGGTGACGGTGGGAATTTCGAGGTCCTCGGTCCAGTGCAGGAACTCGATGAACTTGGCCATCCCAACCCGATACGAGGCCGCGTAGTCCGGAAGGCCCTCGCTCCTGGCGTATCTGCGGTGGCCATCGTGGATGACCCCGATGTGCTGAGGCAGCTTGGTCCGGTCGAGCCCGGAGAGCAGCCGTTCCTCGTAGAGGCGGTAGAGAGGGCGAGTGGCCAGATCCCCGAATCCCATGCGCCGCATGGTAGGAGCGTGAACGCGATTGGCGAATAGGGCGACCGCCCTAACCGGTCTTCAGCGCCGCCAGCAGAGGGGTAGCGGCCGTCGCCGATTGCGAACGGTGGCCAACCAATCGATGGCGCGGTACAGCCAGGCCGCGATCAAGGTACGGAACGGAACGACGTGCTGGTAACAAGCCGCGAAGCTCACCCGTCGTTGGTTCGTACTGCTCGCCATGCTGGCGGGCCCCCTAGCGTTGATCGGCGGGCGATGAGATGGCTTGTGCGGCGGCGGTCGAAGACGATGGCGCTTCGACAAGGCGGTGAGCCACTACAAAAAGGCCTGGCAGGAGTCGATCGAGGCACTGCGACGGGCGAGCACTGACACGGCCGCCGCTTTCACTGAAAGCTGCATTGGTGCCAAGATAATGATGACTACAGAAGGGGAAGAGCCATCGTGGCGATGTCCGACGAACACAAGGCGGCACTGGCAAGGGGGCGTGCCGAGGCCCGGGCAATCAAGGCGTATCTCGCAGTTGCGACCATGCCGAAGAAGCGGGGCAGACCGGTGACGCGATCCTCCCTCGAGAAGAAGATCGTATCTCTCGACGAGAAGGTGGGTACGGAGAACGACCCGCTCGCCAGGGTGGAGCTCATCCAGGCCAGGATCGACACCCAACGTGCCCTCGACGACCTCGGCAGCGCCGCTGACCTCGAGGCTCTCGAACCAGGGTTCGTCGAGCACGCCGCCTCCTACTCCGACCGGAAGGGCATCACGTGGACGGCTTGGCGTGAGGCCGGGGTACCAGCGGCGACATTGCGTCGCGCCGGCATCAAGCAAACCCGTCAGCGCTGAACGTAGGTCGTTGTTCGCAGGAAGGCGGTAGCTCGCTCATCGGCTAAGAGGCTCCGCAAATAGGGCGCGATCCGGTCTCTGTCGGCACGGCCATTTGCGGAGCCGAGGCCCGAGCGGCCCGCCGCGAAGCGGCAAGAGCGGGAAGACAGAGGCTCCGCAACCACAGCGCGATCCGGTCCATGTTGAAAGGCCATCGCGGAGCCGAGGCCCGAGCGGCCCGCCGCAAAGCGGCAAGAGCGGGAAGATCGCTCCACTTCTGTCGAGACGACCGGTCACCTATCGGTGGCGCTCTAAGACTTTTGCGCGGGCGAAAGTGATCCGCGGCTGCGAACTCGGCATTAACCCACACCCTATTGGCGGCCGATACAACCTTATGGCCGCTCCCGTAATGGAATCCGTTACCGACCCTCATCGGTACGCTGTCGATGTGCACTTCCATATGCCTCGGTTGACCCTGGGGAGGATGCAAAACCCGGTCAGGGGGATCCTCCACGGCAGCGCTGCGCTCGCTGGGATCGTGGGAACGGTGTTGCTGATCCTTCATGCTCCGACCTGGCCGCGCCGGGCGGGGGTGATGGTGTTTGGTCTGGCCATCGTCGCCCTCTACACCACAAGCTCGCTCTACCACGCCATCCCGTGGCGAGAGCGGTGGAAGAAGCGCATGCAGCGGCTGGACCGCTCCATGATCTTCGTGCTCATCGCAGGCACGTATACACCGTTTGCGGTCATCGTGCTCGATGGCCCGTTGCGGTGGATCGTGCTCGCCATCGCCTGGGGCATCGCCATCGGCGGCATCGTGCAACAGGGCCTGTTCCCAAAGGTTCCTGGATGGGCACCGGTGGCGATGAGCACCGTGCTCGGATGGCTGTCGCTGTTGTTCATGTGGCCGCTCATCGAGCGCCTGGGATGGCTGCCGATCGGTTGGATAGCCGTCGGCGGCGTCGTCTACACGATCGGGATGGTGTTCCTCGTCACCAATCGGCCGCGGCTATGGCCAAGGGTGTTCTCGTACCACGAGGTGTTCCACATCATGACCGTCTCCGCCACCGCCCTGCACTTCATCGTGATCTGGCGCTGGGTCGTGCCCTTCGCCCTGTAGGCGTCAGGGGTTGTCGAGAAACCCACTCGTCGGGGCACCCCGCTGGCCCGACTCAATCAGCACGTTGTCAGGCCTGACAGTTGCGCCCGTCATTTGTGAGAAACGGCCTAGGTCTCGTCGCTTCCATCGAAATCCAGCGACGCTGAGTTGATGCAGTAGCGGAGCCCCGTCGGATTCGGGCCATCGTTGAACAGGTGGCCGAGGTGGGCTCCGCAGTTGCTGCATACAACCTCGGTGCGCTTCATGAGCAGGCTGCGATCGTCCCTGCTTTCGATGGAAGCCTCGGACGTCGGTTGATAGAAACTCGGCCATCCGCTACCCGACTCGAATTTGGTGTCGCTCGAGAACAGCGGTTCACCGCACACCACGCACATGTATGTGCCCGAGTCGTGGTTATCCCAGAACTCGCCGGTGAAGGGACGCTCGGTGCCCGCCTCCTGGGTGACGTGGAATTGGAGGGGCGTGAGCCGCTCCTGCAATGAGGATTCGGTTTGATCGGTCATGAGGAAAGGGTACCGCGAGTCGGGTCGAACAGCGACGGTGTACCCCGCGGACCTGCGAACCCTGGG
>CAXMPL010000091.1:0-2414 GCA_964195125.1 uncultured Kiloniellales bacterium
CCGCCGGCGTACGACGCCATGACCAATGCCGGTGCGCACTGGGGCGTCTCCTACGGTCTGGAGATCCCGATCTACTTCACCGATCCGGAATTCGAGGAGATCCCGACCTTGCGCCGTTCCAACGCCTTCGATCTCGTTGGCGAGGAGGCCCGACGGGTACGGGAGGGTGTCGGCATCATCGACATTTCCAGCTTTTCCCGATACGAGGTCAGCGGTCCTGATGCTGAGGAATGGCTGGACCTGCTGCTCGGATGCCGGCTTCCTTCCGCGGGCGGGATCGGGCTGGCGCCGATGCTGGGCCACGACGGACGCCTCAAGGGCGATCTGACGGTGTGGAATTGGGGGAACGGCACCTGGTGGCTGCTTGGGTCCTACTACCTGCGGGCCTGGCACATGCGATGGTTCAACGACCACCTCGACGACGGCGTGGCGGTGCGCGACATCTCGGATGGCGTCGTTGGCTTCTCCTTGTCCGGCCCGCAGTCCCGGCAGCTGCTCGAGCGGGTGACATCGGCAGATGTCTCGGGTGAAGCGATGGGGTTCATGAACTGTCGTAAGCTCGACGTGGGCCTGATCCGGGCCAGGGTCGGCAGGATCTCGGTCACCGGCGAGCTCGGCTACGAGATCCACTGCTCCGTTGCCGAGCACCTGGCGCTGCGCCGGCTCCTGCTAGAGGCCGGCGAGGACCTCGATGCCCTCGAGTACGGCTACAACGCCCTGCTCTCCCTGCGGCTGGAGAAGAGCTTCGGCATATGGTCAACCGAGTTTCGCCAGGAGTACACGCCGGGGATGACCGGCATGGACCGCTGGATCGACTGGTCGAAGGACTTCATCGGGTCCGAGGCAGGGCGCATGGAGCAGGAGACCAACGGCGCCCGCCGCCGGCTCGTCACCCTCGAGGTCGACGCCACCGACGCAGAGTCATCGCCATACGAGCCGGTCTGGGACAACGGGAGGCGAGTCGGGTTCATCACGTCGGGCGACTACGGCCACACCGTGGGCAAGAGCTTGGCCATGGCGATGCTCGACCGCGACTACGCCACCGAAGGAACCGAGCTGACCACCCACGTCGTCGGCGTCGAACGCCCGGTGCTGGTGATCCCGCCCTCACCGTACGATCCCACCGGGTCGGCGATGAGAACGTAGATGAGGGATGTCAGGGGCGGGGGATCGAACGGCTCAGGGAGTTGCCGGCACGTGCCGGTAGGCTCCGCGCGACCCAAATGGATCTACGTTGCGCAGTGATGCAGAGCCAGGTCTGATCGATCTCGGTCGCTACCCGATCAACTCGCCCAGCGATGAGCGTTATCTCGCGCTCTTGGACCGCTGCCGTGGCGGCTTGGAGGCAACGGGTGCATGCGTCCTCGACGATTTCGTGATGTCCGAGCGCTTGCCAGAGATAGTCGCCGAGATCAAGCCACACATCGGTGAGGCATTTTTCGCGACGAAACACCACAACGCCTATCTCAACCCTGATGACCCGGACCTCCCCGATGACCATCCTCGGAACCGGACCCAGACCACGGACTCGGCAACGCTTGGCTACAGCTTCATTCCGAAAGACTCACTGTTGAACGGCATCTACTCGTGGGATCGGTTTGTCGCCTTCGTTGCTGACGTCCTGGGCCATGACCGGCTCTACCCGTACGCTGATCCGCTGGCGCCAGTGAACGTCCTCGTCTACGAGAAGGGTTGCCAAACCGGTTGGCACTTCGACAATGCAGCGTTCACGGTGACGTTGCTGCTACAGGAGAGCGAAGGCGGGACGTTTGAATACGCTCCCTTCGTCCGCTCCAACGAAGACGAGGCGTATGACACGGTCGCAGAGGTGCTCGAGGAGCGATCGGATCGGGTCCAGGAGCTACGCCAGCGGCCTGGCTCGCTCGTCATCTTCACCGGAAGTCGAACGCTACACAGGGTCACGCCGGTGACCGCCCCCCGCGCACGCTTGGTGTCCGTGTTCTCGTACAGCCGGGAAGTCGGCACCGAACTCGACCCCCATACCCGCATGACGTTCTACGGCCGTCTGAGCTGACAGCAGAAACGTGGTTCCGTTTGCTGCCCCCGCCCGACAGCCTCGGGGCACGCTCTCACGCTGCGGCGGCTGAGGATCGGTCGCCTACACCCACGGGCTGTGGGTCGTTCCCGAGCCAAAGGCCTCGCCCTTGGCATAGCGATCAAAGGCGAAGGGCCGCAGTTCCGGCACCGGTTGAGAGCCGAGCACCTGCCTGGCCACCAGCTTGCCGATGCCGGTCATCTTGAACCCGTGGTTGGAGTCGGCGATCATGTAGACGTTGGGCATGATCCAATCGAGGATCGGCACGTTATCCGGGGTGAAGGCGCCGATCCCGCCGTTGCGACGCTCTTTGAAGTCGGGGCGGATTCCCTCGAATCGCTTCATGAACATGCCCATG
>CAXMPL010000092.1:0-5937 GCA_964195125.1 uncultured Kiloniellales bacterium
GTTCGGCAACCTGGACACGTTGATCTCCGACCGCTTGCAGGGAGACAGCAAGGTGCTACTGGAGCGGAACATTCGCTCTCGGATAGCGCGGATCGCGCCCTTCCTGGCCGCCGATGCCGACCCCTACATCGTGATCACCGAGGGCCGTTTGAAGTGGGTGATGGACCTGTACACGATCAGCGATAAATACCCGTACTCGGCAGTGGCATCGACCGGCCGCCTCAATCGTGGCTCCGGCCTTCCCAACGGGTTCAACTACATCCGCAACTCGGTGAAGGCCGTCATCGACGCCTACGACGGAACCATGGATCTGTACGTGATCGACCCCGACGATCCGGTGATTCAGGCCAACGAGAATATCTTTCCCGGTGTGTTCAAGCCGCTGAGCGAGCTGCCTGCGGACATCATCAGCCACTTCCGGTATCCGGAGGATCTGTTCCGGGTGCCGACCGACATGTACACGCTGTACCACATGATCGACCCCGACCAATTCTTCACGGTGGCTGACCCTTGGCAGATCGCCAGGGACCCGTCGACCTCGCCGCGTCCTGAGCTGCGAGCGCCATTCGCCAACCCCCCGATGCTGCCTTACTACCTATTGATGAAGCTGCCGGGTGACGACAGGCTGACGTTCCTGCTCATGCAGCCGTTCACCCCGCTCGACCGGCCAAACATGGTGTCGTTCATGGTGGCCAAGAGCGGGCCGCTCGAGGAATACGGGCGCATCATCGACTTCGCGCTTCCTGCGGAGACCCAGATCGACGGTCCCGGCCAGGTTGGGAACTTCATCAACCAGAACCCCATCATCTCGGCGGAGTTCACCCTGCTCGGCCAGGGGGGGTCTGAGGTGATCCAAGGCAACATGCTGGTCATTCCTATTGACGAATCGCTGCTGTATGTGCAACCGGTCTATATCTCGGCCGACGACAACAGCACCGGTTCGGGCATCCCGGAGTTCAAGCGGGTGGTGGTGTCGTTCGACGGCCGAATCGAGATGCGCGACACGCTCGAGGAGGCGCTGGCGGCGATCTTTGGTGAGTCGGCCAGTGTTGGTCCGGACGAGCCGGCCCAGCCTCCGAGCGGAACCGTCGACGAGCAGGTCGCCCAGCTGTTGCAACAGGCGGCCGCTGCTTTCCAAGCGGCCGATGCCGCCTTGCGCCGCGGTGACATCGTCACGTGGACGGAGAAGATCGACGAAGCACAAAGTGCCGTGGAAGAGGCGGCCAGGCTTGTCGCAGGGCCGGTTGGCGCCGACGCGTAATCAGTAGATCAGTAGATCAGTGTCTGCCTTCGGTACTGAGCTACTTCTTCACTACTGCTCTACTTCTTCGCCTGATCCCCTCAGGGCCCTCCACTGCTTACGAAGGAAGTCGGGCAGGGGCCATGACTTCTTCGCATCGGACTGTTGTGCCGGGTCGCGACGGGTAGAGAACAGGGCGGCGTTGATGTGGGCGCTGCCGACAGTGGCGAGCCCAACCAGATACGCCCAGCTGAGCATGACAAGGATGACGCCGATGTCGCCGTAACGCTCGCTGAGCGATGCCCATTTCGGTATCAGGTAGAGCACCATGGCCGCCCTAATGGCAATTAGACCAACACCCACCAGCATTGATCCCGGCAAAAAATCGCGCCAGCGATCGGCGCCGGGGTCGTGGGGAAGGAACTTGGATAGCAGCACCCATATACCGACCACCAACATGAACTCAACGGTCAGCCGTGCCACATCGTCGATGGGGCCCGATCGATTCAACCGGGCGCCGATACCGCTCACGAGCATGGCGGCCAGCGTGACCCCGATGACCGCCGGCGGTATCAGCCAGCGCCGGCGGACCCTTTGCCGGGGCGTCCTCCACACGACTGCGAAAGAAGACCGCATTGTCCTGCCGAGCCCGTTGGCGGCCCATACCATGGCAAACGCGGTCACCAGAACGGTGATGAGTCTCCACTGCCCGGCGGCAGCAGTCGAGTCGGCAGACGCTTGAGCAAACATCCCCGGCAATCCCGCTTCTGCGGCCGCGTCGGCGGCGCTGGTCGCGGCAAGCTCGGCTCCCAACCCGATGATGAAGATAACGAAGATCAGAAAGGGGATGAGAAAGATGACGAGGCGGGCCGCCACCGCCCCGATCAGCAGTGAGCTTGGGAACTCCCGGTCGCGCTCGAAGATCAGGAATCCGGCGCTGACCGTGCGTGATGTTGGCCGGATTTTCTTGAGACCAGTCAGCAGTTCGCCCGCTTCGGAACGGAGGTGATCGGCCTCCTCGTGAAGCCGCTCTCGCCGTGTTCGGGTAGCCGGGGACTCGGGGGCGGGCGACTGCTGTGCCTCGTTTTCCGACGCCTCGTGGAGAGGTTCGCCTTCTTGCATCGTGGCCGCCCGCCATCGCTCTTGTCGAACCCGGCATACTACGGCGACCGTTCAGTCGAGAACTGAGCCATAGACCGGAGGCAGCGTGACCGATCCTGAGCCAGAAGCAGCGAGCGTTAGGCCGGGGTATTCGATCGAGGCCGCGGCCATCGCAGGGTTTGCCTTTGCGGTGCTTTATGGCGTGGTGCTAGTCATCTTCATGCAGGCACCGGCGTTCACCGCGCCTGGTGACGACGTCATCGAGTGGTATTCGGATCCCGGCCATCGCGGATGGATGGTCGCGGCGTTCAACCTGGCGGCGTTCAGCTCCATCGCCTTTCTGTGGTTTGTTGGGGTGATCAGGCGACGCATCGGTGAGCGAGAGGATCAGTTCTTTGCCACGGTGTTCCTGAGCAGCGCCATCCTGTTCGTTGCCCTGATGTTGGTCGGTCTTGGGATCGGGGTCGCGGTGGCGCTCTCGATCGGCGAGACGCTGCTCCCGGATGCAGGGAATATCGTCGTCGCGGGCAGAGCGGCGGACCTGATCCTGGTGGTGGCGATGCCGCGGATGCAGGCCGTGTTTGTCGCCACGACCTCGACGATCGCGTGGAGGACCGGCGCAATGGCGCGATGGCTCGTCATCGTCGGCTACGTGTTCGCCGCGGTTTTGACTCTCGTGCCGCTGCTTCTCGAGATTCCCGGCCTTGGATTCGGGTTGTGGGTCGCCCTGGTTAGCGCCAGCCTGCTGGTGCGACGCGAGCGGTTCGAGTGAGGTACCAGCGGCACCGGTGTGCGGGCCGGAGCGCTTAGCAGTAGCGGGAATTCCGTGCGCCTTTGGGCCGACGTGCCCGGTATCGTCGTGATCGCACGGACACCGCAGGGGATGGATCACTGTGGACGACACCCTTTTTGCCGGCAGAGAAGCCGTTGAACGAAACGCGTGGGAGGAAGCCCGCGAGGCCTTCTCTGCGGCCGACGACGAACGGGCCCTCACGCCGAGCGATTTGCTCCTTTTTGCGGACGCCTCTTGGTGGGCCGGCCGTCCGGATGAAGCCGTCGATGCTTTGCAGCGTGCCCACACGGCCTATGTCGAGACCGGCGACAGCATGGCGGCGGCCGGTGTGGCGGTCAGGCTGGCTTACCTCTCCGTTCGACGCATGGCCTTCGCCGTGGCCGCCGGGTGGATGGCGAAGGCCGAGCACATGCTCGAAGACAAGCCGGAGTCGGGAGTACACGCTTGGGTGCAGTTTCTGCGCATAGCCGATGCGCTCTATGCGCGCGGCGACCTCGACGATGCCATCGCCAAGGGCGACGAAGCGATCGAGATTTCGCTTCGTCACGGTGTTCCTGAGGTGCACTCCCTTGGAATGAGCCTCAAGGGACTTGCCCTGTTGACCAGGGGGGACTGGCAGGAGGGGATGGCGCTCATAGATGAAGCCACTGCTGCGGCGGTGTCAGGGGAGCTAGAGCTACGCGCCGCCTGTGACGTGTATTGCAACACTATCGAGGCTTGTCGAAACCTTGCCGACTACCGACGCGCAGGCGAGTGGACGGAGGAGGCCGATCGCTGGATGCATCGCCAAGCTGCCGGGGGGTACCCGGGGGTGTGCCGGGTGTATCGGGCCGAGTTGAAGCTTCTCCATGGCTCGTACTCAGAGGCCGAGCGTGAGGCCCGTGTCGCCGTCGAAGAGCTCGAGCGATACCACCTCCTCGACTTGGTGGGCTTCGCCCACTACCAGGTGGGTGAGGTGCGGCTGCACATGGGCGACCTCGACGCAGCCGAGCAGGCATTCATGCGTGCTTACGAATACGGGTGGGCCTCGCAGCCGGGTCTGGCCTTGCTGATGTTGGCCCGCGGCGACGCAGAAGAGGCTGCCAAGGCCATCGCTGCCAGCTTGTCGGGGGGAGCCGGCGTTGACGGTGGCGGTCCGGCGTTGAATATGCTGGCCCGGGCCCGGCTCCTTCCTGCGCAGGTGACGATTGCCTTGGCGGACGACGACGCCGAGACCGCGAGGGCCGCTGCCGAGGAGTTGGAGCGGGTTGCCTTCGAATATGAGCGGACCGCTTTTGAAGCCGCTGCGCTCAACGCCCAGGGGGAGATCGAGCTTCACGACGGACGATTCGCCGAGGCCTCTGCGGTCCTGGAAAGGGCGTGGCGGTTGTGGCGCGAGATCGATCTCCCCTACGAGAGCGCCCGGGCCCGCCTGTTGCTTGGCCGCGCCAAGGCGGCGGCGGGCGATGAGACTACCGCGCGCATGGAGCTTGGGGCGGCCCGTTCTACATTCGAGCGGCTCGGGGCTGTCTTGGACGTGCGCAGGGTGGATGAGTTGCTCGGGGACGATGCGCCGCGCCCGACCGGCGATGGGCGTCGCGTCAACAAGACCTTCATGTTCACCGACATCGTCACCTCGACCGACCTGGTCGGGCTCATTGGCGACGACGCTTGGGAGGACGTGCTCCGCTGGCATAACCGCGCTCTCCGCTCCGCATTTGCGAAGCACCGTGGGCAGGAGGTGCGCCACACCGGCGATGGCTTCTTCGTCGCTTTCGACGACGCGTCGGATGCGGTCGAGGCAGCCGTAGCCATCCAGCGCCGCCTCGCGGCACAGCGTCATGAGCACGGCTTTGCCCCTTGGATACGCATCGGGCTGCACACCGCAGAGGCGACCCCGCAGGGGAGTGACTATTCCGGGCAAGGGGTGCACGTTGCTGCCAGGGTCGGGGATGTCGGTGAGCGCGAGCAGATCGTCGTCTCCACAGACGCGCTCAAGGAGGCCGGTGCGATCCGATTCCCGGTTTCTGAGTCCCGTTCTGTGACGCTCAAAGGGATCGAAGGGCAGGTCGACGTTCACACCATCGATTGGCAGTAGCTCGATGGCCTATAACGAGGATCTAACCAAGCGGATCCGGGACGAGATCGGTGCCCATCCCGCCCTGGTGGAAAAGAAGATGTTCGGGGGGATTGCCTTCATGATCCACGGCAACATGTCGGTCGGCGTCGCCGGCGATGAATTGATGGTGCGGGTGGGCAAGGAAAACGACGAGGCGGCCCTCGCCGAACCGCATGTTCGGCCGTTCGACCTGTCTGGGCGTCCCATGGCCGGGTGGGTGCTGGTTGGTGCGGACGGCACTACCGCGGACAAGGACTTGGCCAGTTGGATCGACACCGGGGTCACATACGCAGAGAGCCTGCCCCCGAAGTAGTCGTCCCAGCTGCGCTATTCCTCGGCTACTGGTACTAGATGTACTCGCATCTCGAGATCGCAGGCTGCGAGAAGCATTTTGAGCGTCGGAAGCGTTGGTTCGATCCGAGCGGTTTCGTACTGCGAGATCACCTGTTGAAAAGTCCCCAATTTGGCAGCCATCTCCTGCTGCGTCATACCCGACAGCCGTCGGGCTCGCTTGATGATTTCGGCAGCGTCGCCACCTCGATGCACTTTCTTCTGCAGCCTCCGACTCCGTTTCTCGCTTTCGAGCTGAGCGTGCATGATGTTGTACACCGGATTCGTCTCCCGGATAAGTCTGCGCTCTTCGAGCTCAGCGTCCTCCCGAGACGGGTGGTACTCGACTTCGATCGACGTAGGTTCAACCCATTG
>CAXMPL010000093.1:0-2782 GCA_964195125.1 uncultured Kiloniellales bacterium
GATCGTTGTCGTCCGATCGCTCGGTGCCGCGGTGCACCCTCTGGCGAGCGGGCTGGTCGTCCTCGGTTGGTGGGAATGGCGTAATGGAGACGGCGTCGATCGTCTGTTTCGCGGATTCTTGAGCGGTGTCGGCGTTCATGCTCTGTGGAACGCATCGCTGGTCGCGCTGGCTGCGATCGAAATCGCCTATGAGCCACAAGGGACGGAGGACACCCTGGCTGCCGTATCGCTGGCGTACTCGGCGGCGATCGGAGCGATCATGGCGGCGGCGCTATGGCAGATGACGAGGGCAGTCGCCAACGATCGCGATCTGTTGAGCGGGTTCGCGTTCGATGACTCCCGGTCGATCGCGGCATGGACGGTGCTCACCGCCTCGTTCCTGGTGCCGGTCGTTGTGCTGATCATCGCCTACCCCGGGTTCGGCTGAAGCCGCGCCTGCGGCACGATGGAGATTGTCGAAGGGCGTACAGGCAGGCAGCGTGCGGGTCCTTGGGCGCTTCGTAGCCGTTTGGACATGGGGGGTATTCCTGATAGTCGCCTTGGCCGGCGTGTCGTACGTTTGTCCCATGGACGAAGCGGATAGCGGAACGCCACACCGATCGCCTTTCCGGCGTGTGAGCCCCCCGCTTCGGACCAGGCTCCGTTATGCCCCAACTCTCAGAGCAGCGATGACCCACCCACATCGGCACATATGACTTTGGAAACCCGCAGGCGGCGGGCTGAGCGAACCGTATGGAGATCTGAGCGAGCCGCTCCGGCTTCCGCAGATGTCTGGTCCGAGCAACGGCCGTCGGGAAGGACGATGCTGCACACGCACCAGGTGGAGCCGAAAAGGACGGGATCGCTCATCTCCGCGATCTCCCGGCAATCGCTTTGGCTGTCACGGTACATTGGGGCTATGGCTGGGAAATGGTCGAGCAGACCAGAGCCTGGGACCGGCCTCGATTCGACGCTGAGGGGGGTCGTCGTCGGGTTCCGGATTCTGGGGTGGGCATGGATGATGCTCCTGGTCACTCTCACGCTGCTAAGCGACGACGCCGCCGACCCCACGGTCGTAATCGGTGCGGCCACGCTCGGCACGCTGTGGGCCGCCGTTACCGTGTTGATCGGGTGGCGTACCAATGAGCTCGGAAGTCTGTGGTTCGTGCTCAGCGACGGTGTCGTGGTCCTCGTCATCGGGGCGGCGTCGACCGCGTCTGGGGCTGAGGATCTGTTCCATGGGGGGTATCTGATCTCCTGGGTCCTGGTGGCTGCCTACGGCGGCGGGCTGATCGCCGCATTGGGTGCCAGTGTGGCCCTCACGATCGAGCAGGTGGTGGTGCACGTCCTCGATGGGCGCGGCCTCGTCCCCACTGCCGGCAGTGTGATCTTCTTTATCTTTGCGCTCATCGTCGGATGGGCGTTTGACGCGTTGCGGCTATACGACCACCGGCGGCGGGATGCGGAGGCCGATCTTGTGCAGGAACAGGCGGAGGCGGCCCGGTGGGAGGAGCGGTTCGTACTCGCCGATCAACTCCACGACTCGGTTCTCCAGACGCTGCATGCCATTCGCCTCACCGCGGAAGATCCCGGCGAGGTCCGCCATCTGGCGCGCTCTCAAGAGCTCGAGTTGCGCAGAACCATCGCCGAGATGCGTTCCAGGTTCGATGACAGCTTCCGCGCCGCCTTGCTGGGCGCCCGCGACGACGTCGAGGACCTGTACCGGATCGAGATCGATGCCGTCATCCGAGGCGACGCCGAGGTCACCGACGAGCTGTGGTTGATTGTCGACGCTGCCAGAGAAGCAATGGTGAACGCTGCCAAACACTCTTCGGATGACAAGATCGAACTGTTTTCCGAGATCGTCAACGACACCCTCTCGGTTTATATCCGCGACCGCGGCACCGGGTACGACACCGGCCAGGTCGACCGGACGCGAGGCATAGGACGCCACATCGCCAAGGTCGAGGACGCCGGGGGCGAGACGACGATCACCAGTCAGCTTGGCGCGGGCACCGAGATCACGCTCACCATGGCGATGCCATGACACCTACCAGGGCGCGGCTGCTGCTGGTCGACGACCATGATGTCGTCAGGGTCGGTACCCGGGCGCTCCTCGACGAGCGCTTCGACATCGTCGGTGAGGCCGACAACGTCGATTCGGCGATCGAGTTGGTGATAGAACGAGAGCCCGACATCCTCCTCCTCGACGTCCGGCTCCCAGGTGGAGGAGGTGCCGCGGTGATCGGTGAGATCCGCAAAACGAGGCAGGCCGTGTGCGTCGTGGCGTTCACCGTGTCGACCTCACGCCTTGACGTGCTCACGCTGATGAACGCCGGCGTGGACGGATACCTCACCAAAACGACCCACAGCGAAGACCTCGCCGACCTCCTCGAGAGTGCCCTCGCCGGACGCAAGCCGGTCTCGAAGGAAGTGGCGGGCTATCTACTCGACATCGACGACGAGATCGACACCGGGACCGGTATCGAGCGGCTCACCCCCCGAGAGCGAGAGGTCGTCAACCTCATCGCCAGGGGCTACACGTACCGCGAAACAGCCCGCCGCCTCGAGATCTCGGTCAAGACGCTCGAGACCCACATGTCCAACATCTTTAACAAGCTCGGTATAGCCAGCCGCCACGAGCTGGCCGCACTCGTCGGCCCGACCTTTCTCCGTCCCGACGACAGCTGAAAACCGACGCCGAACACCCGCGGAAGACGGACGATGCTCGGAATCATCGGTTCGTCACACCCGTGGCGTACGTTGTCACGATGGCATCATCGATTACCAATCCCGGCTATTT
>CAXMPL010000094.1:0-10366 GCA_964195125.1 uncultured Kiloniellales bacterium
TCATCGTCACCACCGCTCAGATCCCGGGCAGAGCCGCCCCCAGGCTGATCACCGAGGAGATGATCACACCGATGCACCCGGGATCGGTCATCGTCGACATGGCGGCCTCGACCGGAGGCAATGTCGCAGGGTCGCAGCCAGACGAGATCGTCGACGTGGGCGGGGTCGCCATTTACGGCCCGACCGACCTTCCCAGCCGGGTAGCGACAGACTCCAGCCGCATGTATGCGCGGAACCTTCAGGAGATCGCCAACAGGATGCGATCCGACGGCGGTATCACCATCGATCTCGACGACGACGTAATCGGCCCGGCCACGATCACCCACGAGGGGGCGATCGTGAACCCGCGAACCCGATCTGTCATGGGGCTCGACGAGGGGGAACCGTGAGCGAAGAATTCATTCAGGGCATCGTGGTGTTTGTCCTCGCCGCCTTTGTCGGTTTCGAGGTGATCTCGAAGGTGCCGGCGACGCTGCACACCCCACTCATGTCGGGGGCAAACGCCATCTCCGGGATCACCATCGTCGGCGCCATCATCGCCGCAGGTTTTGGCGAGGGAACCGTTGCAGCAATTCTCGGGTTCCTCGCCGTCACCTTCGCCACCATCAACGTCGTCGGCGGCTTCTTGGTCACCGACCGGATGCTCGAGATGTTCAAGAGGAAGCCGGCCAAGAGAGAATGACCACCCTCCTCTACCTAGCCGCCGGCGTCCTGTTCATCCTCGGGCTGCGCGGGCTCGGATCGCCCAGGACTGCGCGGCGGGGAAACCTGCTTGCCGCCATCGGGATGTTGCTCGCCATCGTGGTCACCATCGCCGACATCATCGATGAACCCGGAGTCGTCTGGTGGACGATCATCGCCGGATTGATCGTCGGCGGCGGCATCGGGGCCTATCTCGCCCTCAGGGTGCAGATGACGGCGATGCCGCAACTGGTGGCCGCGTTCAACGGCTTCGGCGGCGGTGCCTCCGCTCTCGTGGCGTCGGCTGAGGTCGTGGCCACAGACGGCGTCCTCTCCACCGAGACCGCCGTCACCGTTGCTCTCTCCATTGCCATCGGTGTCGTCACCTTCTCCGGCAGCTTCGTCGCCTACGCCAAGCTGCAGGGTCTGATCACCGGCCGACCGGTCGGACTGCCAGGCGGCCCCTGGTTCAACGCGGCGCTGGCTGCGATCGGGGTGGGTGTTGGGATCTGGGCGGTGTCGTCTGGCGATCCCATCGCCTACTGGGTGCTTGCCGGAGTCAGCTTCCTCCTCGGCGTCACCGCCGTCATCGCCATCGGTGGCGCCGACATGCCGGTGGTGATCTCTCTGCTGAACTCGCTGTCCGGTGTTGCCGCCGCCATGGCCGGTTTCGTGATCGCCAACCAAGCGCTGATCATCGGCGGTGCGTTGGTAGGAGCAGCCGGTCTCATTCTCACTATCCAGATGTCGGAGGCGATGAATCGATCGATTGCCCATGTTCTGTTCGCCGGGTTCGGCACCGAGGGTGGGCCGGCGATCGACGCAGGCGACAAGCCGGTCAACCGGGCCTCGGCAGACGACGTCGCCATCTCGCTGGCCTACGCACAAACCGTCATGGTCGTTCCGGGCTACGGGCTCGCGGTCGCCCAGGCGCAGCACGCGGTTCGCGAGCTCGCCAACGCCCTCGAAGCTCGCGATATCACCGTCGAGTACGCCATTCACCCCGTTGCCGGCCGCATGCCGGGGCACATGAACGTGCTTCTCGCCGAGGCGGACGTTCCGTACGACCTTTTGCTGGATCTCGATCACTCCAATCCGAAGCTGCCAAACACCGACGTCGTGCTCGTCGTTGGCGCCAACGACGTGGTCAACCCTTCGGCTCGGGACGATGCGTCGAGCCCGATCTATGGCATGCCGATCCTCGAAGTCGACACGGCCAGGACCGCAGTGGTAGTGAAGCGCAGTCTCTCCCCCGGGTTCGCCGGTATCGACAATCCGCTGTTCTACGAGGAGAGCACGATGATGCTGTTTTCCGACGCCAAGACGGGTCTAGAGGCGGTACTCGCCGCTCTCGAGGAGCTGTAGTGGAGTTCACAGAGGTGGTCCAACGCCGTCGGATGGTGCGCAACTACACCGGCGAGCCTATCGGGCCCGACGTGCTCGACCGCATTCTCGATACCGGGATTCGTATCCCATCGGCCGGGTTCTCCCAGGGGGTGTTCGTCGTCGCCGTCACCGACGCCGAAACGCGAGGCGAAATCGCCAGGCTGTGCGGTGAGGAGGAATACGTTGCCGACGGATTCGACCCCTGGATATCTGGAGCGCCGGTTCACATCCTCGTCTGCGTCTCTTCGGCGGTCTATGCCGATCGATACGCCGCGGCCGACAAGGGGGGTCCCGACAGCCCGCTGGCCAACGCAGACAATTGGCCGGTTCCGTACTGGTGGGTCGACGGGGGGGCCTCCATGCAGAATCTGCTCCTGGCCGCGGTCGACGAGGGCCTCGCCGCCGGCTTCCTCGGATGTCAGAGGATGCCGGAGATCAAGACCCTGCTCGGCATACCAAACAACGTCTCCCCGATCGGGATCGTCACCGTCGGCCATCCAGCACCGGACCGCAAGTCCGGATCACTCAAACGCGGCCGCCGTCCCGACACCATCCACCGTGAGCGCTGGTAGGAGTCGGTTTCGCGCGGTCTGTTTCCCGCCCCATTTCTCCCCCCGGCGGGGGGAGTACCCGCGGTAGGCGGGGAGGAGGGCTTCCCAAGGGGGAGTACCGCCGTGTTTCCCACGACTTCTTGGTACGTGGCGTCGCGGCGGCCGGTACGATGCACCGATCAGCAATCAACGGGGGATTCGATGAACCTCTCTATCAACCAACGTCCACCGTACGATCCCCTTGTCGAGTTCGTCGAGCGCAAGGGTGCCGGTCACCCCGATACGATTTGTGATCACCTTGCCGAGGAGCTTGCCCGCGATCTCGCCGCCACCTACCTGGCAAAAACCGGCCGAGTGCAGGCGTTCAACGTGGACAAGGCCGTCCTTGCCGCCGGTTCGATCGACATCGGCTTCGGTGGTGGCTTCCACACCCGACCCTCGCGGCTGGTCTTGGTAGGGAAAGCCGACGGCAGCACCGACTGGCAACCAGACCCCGAGGACCTCGCAGTCGACACCAAGCGCCGCCTGCTCGAGATCCTCCCGGATACGACTCCAGAAGCGTTCGACGTCGAGGTCTGGCTCAACCCGTCGTCGGTCGACCTCGCCGCCGTCGTCGCCAAAGGCCACCAGGCCGACGCCCCTTTGGCCAACGACACCTCCTTTGCCGCCGTCTCGCTGCCCCGGTCCCCGCTCGAAGACGCGGTGTGGAGGCTGGAGCGATACCTGAACTCGGACGCGTACCGTGCTGACGTTCCCATCGGGCGCGACATCAAAGTAATGGGAGCCCGCTCCGCATCGGGCGTGACGGTAACCGTGGCCGTCCCCGTCATGGCCTACTCCGTCGCCGATCGTGCCGCATACGACGAGGTCGTCGAAAGGGTAAGGGTCGACGGACTGGCGCTGGTAAGGGACATATTCGGTGACGCTGCCGCGGTCATGGTCAACCAGGCGGACAACGCCGACGCCCAGTACCTGACACTCACCGGGACCTCGGCGGAGGCCGGTGATGACGGTCAGGTCGGCAGGGGTAACCGTTTCGGCGGCCTCATCACCCCGTACCGCCCGATGAGCCTGGAGGCGGCTGCTGGAAAGAACCCGGCGGCACACGTCGGCAAGACCTACCACGCATTCGCCGAGGATATCGCCAAGCGTGTCATCGAAGAGACGGAAGCCACCGAGGCAACCATCCGAATGTTGTCATCGATCGGCCATCCGGTGACACAGCCGCAAGCGATCCATGTCGAGATCGCCGGCGAACCCGACGACCCTGCCGTGACCAAGATCGTCGGCGAGTCACTCGAGGATTGGGAAGGCGTTCGGGATCGCCTGATCGCGGGAGACTACGAGCTGTATTGAGTCGCGAGTCGCGAGTCGCGAGTCGCAGCTCACAAGCCTGGTTTGAACACCATTGCCCAGATGGTGGCGATGTAGAGCAGGATCACCATCGCATTCGCAATTGCCACTCGCTTCAACCCTGCGTTGACCTCCGGGGATTCAGGACCGCCTTCCTCGATGGCGCCTCCAATGGCGGCGGTCTGCTTCCGGAAATAGAGGGCATCGACCGCCCCCGAGATCACGATGGTGGCGATCCCAAACAGAACGAAACCCATCGAGAAGCTCCAGAAATCGCTCTCTACAACAAGGGCGATACCGGAGAGCAGCGTCAGCACCGCACCAACACCGATCGCTCGCCCCGCCAGCTCTGCCAGATCGAGGAACTGGCGCGGCGCTCGCCCGGCGCCCAGCACCTGGACACCGAGCGTGATGCCACCGCCAACGAACACGATCGCACCCACGATGTGGATGAACAGCAACCACTCATGCACCACGATCAGCCTTCCCGTAGACCGGTGCTAAGACGTTATCAGGGCCGGCAACCGCCATGCGGGACTTCGCGCGACTCGCGACTTTCTCAAAGATGCTTCCGCACCGGCATCTTCGGGCCTCTACGCGGCGCCCTGAGCCCGGATTGTCTCAGCAGCACAACGGCACGACGTCGATACGGCCGGTACGGCTCGAGCAGCTCGAGCATCTCTTCGTCTGTTCCCTTCCGTTGACCGAGCAACGCCCAGGTGACCATCGACGGGAGGTGGTAGTCCCCTACGGGAACCGCGTCGCGGTCGCCCCACGCTTCGCCCATGACCACCGCCGCCGTCCAAGGCCCGATCCCCCGCACCGCGGTCAACCGGGCGTATGCGTCTGAACGCCCCATGGTCAGGATCTCATCGAGGCGCTTGGCTCGCCTGGCGGCCTCGAGCACGATCGTCGCCCGCTTGCGCTCGATGCCGAAGCGATGCAGGTCCTCGTACTGGAGCGAGGCGATTAGTTCGGCCGACGGGGGAATAAACAGATCAGCCCTGGGGCCAGGCGCCGGCGAGCCGAGCCCGGTCCTCAGCCTCCGGTACGAGGAAAGCGCCTCCGCACTGGTGACCAGTTGGGCCAGAATCGCCGGAAGCAGCCGGTCGTAGACGGCGCCGGTCGACCCCAGGCGGACACCGAGCCCCCTGAGGTGGAGCTCGCGCAGGTCGCCGGGGACGAAGGCGGTTGGGTCGTCGTCGAACCCGAGCAACCGCGGGATCCGGGCGAGTGCCTCGTCCGACCCACTCCCCCAGCCGATGGCTTCAATTGCTCCATCTGTCCGATGGATGGCGACGGTGGCAGCACCAGACGCGGTCTCGACTGCCCACCATGCCGATCCTTCGTGCACGTCCTTCACACCTACGGCGGCGAGCGTTCGGCGCAGGTCGATTGGTTCCGGTGGCTCGAACAGCGGCACACCAGCACGCTACTCCGCCCGAAGTGTGGGACTATCACGCCATGCGACGAACTGTGCTTCCCGTCGTCTTGTTGGCGGCCGCCGTCTTTGGGGCGATCCCCGCCACAGCGCAGGAACACATCGACTGCGGGACCTACCGAGACCTGGTTTGCGAGGGCTACTTCACCGACGAACCAAGCCTTGCCACTGACTGGCAACGGATCGAAGACAACGTGGCGCGCGTCGGCGAGGAGAATGCTGTGCAATTCGCCCTCGTCGTCGTCCAGAACAGCCGGGGGGACGACCCCAAGGACTTCGCCATCGACCTTGCCGACGCCTGGGGCGTAGGAACGCCGGGCGAGGAGAACGGACTGCTGGTGCTCGTGTCGGTCGACGAGCGACGCCTCGAGGTTGCGCAGAACGAAGGGGTGGATGTCGACGGCGAGGTACTGGCGGCAGCCGCACGGCCGTTCTTCCAATCCGAGCGTTGGGACGACGGATTGTTCGCCATCACCCTGGCCGTCGACCAGTCGCTGCAGGGCAACCTCCCGGCGACCGGGGGTGACTTTCCGGCCCGCTTCAGCGGCTTTCCCTGGGGGTGGGTGCTACTCATCGCGCTTGCCGCCTTCGGCGCCTACTTTCTGTGGCGCGCCTACCGGAGGAATGAGAAGCGGCAAAAGGAAAAAGCCCGTCGGGAGCGGGAGCGCTTGATCGATGCCGATCTGGCCACACTGGAGCCCTCGGGGAAGGAGCTCCCCCGCTATGCCGACTACACGATCGCAGGTACCAGCCCTGCCAATGTGCCGACCAGGGACGCGGTAGCCGAGCTGCATCGGATCTCCACGGATGCACCCGCCGATGTCGAAGCACTCAGGTCGCTGTGGTACTACGGGCTGATCGACGTCATCGCAAGAGAGCGGCTGATCGAGGAGACCAGAGAGCCGCTCGACCTCCGCGTCTCCCAGGAGGGCCAGCTACTGGAGGACGCCGTGCAGCAGGCCGCCACCGATGCGCTCGCCATCGATCTCGGCGATGAGGAGACCTTCGCCGCCGAGCGCCTCGCCTTGCAGCGGATCGTTGAGTCGCTCCGTCCGCATCGGGTCGCCGCTTCACGGAGACGCACCGCCGATGCCCTTGTCGCCGATCTGGTGCCGACCGAGATCGGCCACGTCGTCGCCACCAAGGTCGGCGTCGGGATTGCGGAAGCGGGAGCCGTACTCGATCCCGAGTCACCATTGTCCGACACAGCGACGCTGTATCGGACGATGGCGGACGAGGCAAAGCAGAAGGCCGGTCGGCTCGAAGAGCTCTACGAGCGCCTCCCAGACTCGACAGCCCGCCCGGCGGTCGCCGCCGCACTCGCCGACCTCACCACCGACGTCGACGCCGCCGTGTCCCGCTACGAGGCAGTGCGCAATCAGCTCGATAAGGAGGGATCGGTCTTGGTCGACGACGGGCTCGACCCTGCGGGAGTCGCCGCCCTCCTGTTGATGAACAACGACGAAGAGAACGTCACCGCCTTCCTCGCAGGGTATCGGCAACACCGCACACGCGGCTTCGATCCAGCCGAAGCGGTCGAATACGCAATGGCCGGCCTGCTGCGCAAGGGGGAAGCCGAGCGGATAAGGACACAGGCAAAGCGCCTGAACCTGCCGGTATCGATCACTGCGGCGCTGCTCAACCGGCGCGACGACGGTGTCGAGGTGTACACGAAACTCCGCGATGAACTGGTCGAACACGTCGACTCGGACGCAGCGCGCACGATCGCAGGGGTGCTGGCAATCTCGCTGGAGCCGACGCAGGCCATGCGCCGCTGGCTCGAGGCCAGGGAGGCGCTGCACAGCCTCGGGCTAGACGGCTCGTACGCCGACGTCGCTGCCGCCTTTGGCGCATCGGATCCTCGCGGTCCTCGCGAGTTCGCACTCGCCTACGCAGCGCAACGAAGAGCACTCGAGCACAGCTCGATCAATGACGCCGATCGGTTCGCCCCTGAGCTTGCTCACGCCGGAACCAACCGCCAGACCGACACCTGGGCGGGCACGCAGATCCCGGCGAATATCGAATCGTTCGATCCGTTTACCTTCTTCCTCTTCCACTGGGTCGTGACCCGCGGTGCCAGGGATTCGTTCGGCTGGGAGCCCATCTACGCCGACCGGTCGTGGTCCCAGGACACCGGCTCATGGTGGGGCGGCGGGGGGGGAACGTTCTCCTCCGGCGGCGGGGGGTCGTGGGGCAGCGGATCGACCTGGGGCGGTGGCAGCTTCGGCGGTTTCGGCGGTGGTGGCGGCGGGTTCTCGTCGGGTGGGGGCGGCGGCTGGTGAAGCCAGAGATCACAAGCACATCGAACCCGCGTATCACGTCGTTGTCGAAGCTCAAGACCCGCCGCGGGCGTAAAGAGACATCGCGTTTCCTGATCGAAGGGGCACGCGAACTAAGCCGTGCCATCGAAGGCGGCAGAGTCATCGACGAGATCGTCTTCTGTGCCGACATCGCATCGTCCGCCGCTGCCCGAGTGGCGAGCAACACCAACGTTGCAGTGACGCAGGTAGCAGCGGCCCCCTTCGACAAACTCTCCATCCGGCAGAGCCCCGATGGGATCATCGGTGTGGCGCCGAAGTGGTCGCTCGGTCTCGACGCCGTCGACCGCGACCTCGTCCTCGTCGCCGAGGCCATCGAGAAGCCGGGCAACCTCGGCGCCATGTTGCGCAGCGCCGATGCCACCGGCGCTGGCGTCGTCGTCGCCGATCCGACCGTGGACGTATTCAACCCGAATGTCGTTCGCGCCTCGCAAGGAGCCCTGTTCACTGTCCCGCTGGCGGTGACAGACTCGGAGACGGCGAGGGACTGGGCCGTCGATCGCGGCTCCGTCCTTGTTACCAGGCCCGACGCAACCGACTCGTTGTGGGATGCCGACCTCGCCGGTGCGGTCGCCATCGTCATTGGTTCGGAGGCGGTCGGCATTGGTGATTCCTGGCTCGACGCCGGTACCGAGATCCGGATCCCCATGTTGGGCACGGGAGATTCGCTCAACGCATCGGTGGCAGCCGCAATCGCCCTCTACGAAGCCCTCCGCCAACGTAACCGGTAGTCAGTACTTGTACTTGGTACTGGTTACCGTCGACTCGCTTCCTACAGCACTCCGCCGCCCGGATAGCCCCCCTCCCCGCCTTCGGCGGTACTCCCCGTAGGAAGCCCCCCTCCCCGCCTACGGCGGTACTCCCCCACCGGGGGGAGAAACAGGGGGGAGAAAACGAACTGCGACTTGGGACTGGAAACTGGCCACTGGCACGACTTGCGACTTGCGACTTGCGACTTGCGACTTGCGACTCCTACGGCTTCCTCAACCCCCAGATCCCGTCATCGCCCAGCACCCCATCGATGAGCCGCAGCCGCTCGAGCACGTCGCCGCTCAGCGCCGCCATGTTGGTATCGACGTGGAGCACCGGGCCGTGCCGATACAACGTGGGCGTCCTGGAAACGCCGAGCTTGCGGCCCTCCAAGGTTGACTCGGCGACCTTATCGAACCAGTCGACGTTTGCGACCGATGGGGCCGCAACTCGCGCAGCATCGGCGGCAGCGGCAAGCGTGTCGGCGTTGCCGAGGTCGGCGCCTTGGTGGTGGCGGAGAGCGAGCAGCGCCTGGAGATAGGCCCCGTGCCGTTCCGGGTACTCCTCGCGGATCGCGACATAGCTAGCCAGCGCCCTGCGATTGGGGACATCCCCCTGGGCGTCGAACGGGCGCCAGTCCATGCGTAGATCGGCACCCGCCTTCGAAGCCACGGTGAGGAAGCGGTAGAACCACCACACCGCAGGGTTCACGAAGTCGAAGTAGACCCGGCCTTCAAAGCGCATGACGGGCGCAGTCTCCAGCGTGGCGGGGATGTACGCAAGTTTGTGTCACAGCCGGTCTCTATCGTTGTACCGAACACCTGTTCGGGGTACCGTCGATGCCTGGAGGGCCGATGCTTGCAGGACAGCGGAAATTCGAAGAGATGGGGGCTCCACTCCACGCCGTCCCGTTCTGCATCCTCGACCTGGAGACCACGGGCGCCACCGCCGCCGATTGCGAGATCACCGAGATCGGGGCGGTCAAATACGTGGGGGGCGAGCTGGCTGGCAGGTTCCAGACCCTCGTCGACCCCGGAGTTGCCATCCCACCGTTCATCACGGTGCTGACTGGGATCACCGAAGCGATGGTGATCAAGGCGCCGACGATCGACCAGGCGCTGCCGTCGTTTCTCGAGTTCATCGGTGATGCGGTGATCGTCGGGCACAACATCCGCTTCGACCTCTCCTTTCTCCAGGCTGCGGCGCAGCGACTCGGCTACGAACCACTCCCCAACCGCTCGGTCGACACGATCGGGCTCGCTCGCCGCCTGGTGCGCGAGGAGGTGCGGAACCTCAAGTTGTCTTCGCTGGCAAAGCACTTCCGGTCACCGACGCCACCAACGCACCGTGCCCTCGACGATGCCATGGCGACCGCCCACGTCTTCTTCGCGCTCCTGGAACGTGCAGGGACGCTAGGCGTCACGCATCTCGACGAGTTGCTCACCCTGCCAACGGCACGCGGGGCCCCGCACTACGACAAAATCGAGCTCGCCGCCGATCTACCCAGGCGGCCCGGCGTCTACTTCTTCCTGGACAGGAATGGGTCCATCATGTATGTGGGGAAGGCCAAGAACCTTCGGACCAGGGTGAAGTCGTATTTCTACGGCGACGATCGCAAGACCGTCGCCAGCATGCTCCGTGAGCTCGATCGCATCGACCACCAGACGTGCGCAACCGAGCTCGAGGCAGAAGTCGTGGAGCTTCGCCTCATCGGCGAGCACCGGCCCCGGTACAACCGTCGCTCTCGACCGGCTCGCAGTCCCCACTGGGTGAAGCTGACCGACGAGCGCTACCCGCGACTGTCGATGGTCCGGAGCGTTCGCGAGGACGCCGCGCTCTACCTCGGCCCGTTTCGGTCGAGGAAAGCCGCCGAGGTCGTCGTCCAC
>CAXMPL010000095.1:0-17346 GCA_964195125.1 uncultured Kiloniellales bacterium
AACCGCCCGGTCTCCAGATCCTCGATAGAGCCCCTCCAGGCGTGGAAGCCGGCCGGCGCCGCATCGGACACCCGCTCGATCGACAGCCGGTACCGGCGGTTCGGCTCCCAATCGAAATCCCTGGTGTTCGGATCGTTCGGGGTGGAGGGCAAAGGCGACTCGATCCCGTCGAGCAGACCTCCGTCCGACCCGGGCGAATAGCCCCCGAAATTGGCGGCCCTGGCTCCCGGGTGCCGGCGGTTGTGCTGAAGTCCGAGATGGGCTGCCCCGCCGTCGGGTTCGGCGAATACGGCCTGCAACGCCCAGAAGTACAGCCGGTCGACCACCGGAGGCTCCAGAATCTCCATCGTTGCGCGGACTGCGGTCAACCGCTCGCCATCGGGCAGCTGCCACCACAGGTGCATCGAAGAAGCGCCATTGCTGCTCCGCGGGACGCCGGAGACACGTGGCCCCCGATCGTCGCCGAAGAGTCGACGCGCCCAGGAAACGAATGCCTTCCACCAGGCCATCGCCCCACCCTACCGACTCGCTGTCGGCAGGATCGGTGATAGCGTTCCGGCGTGGTTGTGTCCAGGAATCCCGTCGTCCGTACGGTGTATCTAGCCCTTGGCATCGTGAGCCTTGGCGTGGCCTTCATAGGGGTGGTGCTCCCGCTGATCCCTACGACCGGGCCGGTGATTCTCGCTGCCTTCTTCTTCGCCCGGTCGTCGGAGACCTTCGACCAGTGGCTGCAGAGCAATCGCGTGTTCGGTGGCATCGTCCGTGATTGGCGCGCCGGTGTCGGGTTCACACCTCGTGCCAAGGGAATCGCGGTGGCCGCCATCACCACGACCTTCGCCGTCTCCGTGGTATTCGTCATCGACTCAACCGCGATCCGGGCGCTGCTGATCCTGCTCGGGATTTCGATCGCGACCTTCGTGGTCACCCGGCCGACGAAGCGTCTACCCACGGATGCGGTTATCACCGCTCCCTGACCGGTCAGACCGCAGTTGCCAGAGCGGCATCGACAGCGCGCCCGACGCTGAATGGCCGCCCGCCGCGTACCACGGCGGCACCGGCATAATGCTCCCCGTCGGTCTCGATCAACACCGACACGACATCGACACCTTCCATGAACCGGTCTTCGACTCGGAGAAGCACCGGGGACGGCGACACCCCCCTGAGGCTGGCCACGGCTTCTGTGACCGCAACCATGAATGCGTCGGAACCGTCGCCAACCAGAGCGCGAGCGGTCCGTCCTCTGGCGTCTGAAGCCACGGCGACGACATCGTTTCCGGTCTCTTCGATGATCAACTTGGCGAGACCGGTCGACACAACAGCGTCCAACTGATCGCCGCCCGCATACCCCGATTCGTCGACCACGACAGGAGGTGTGCCGCCGACTGCATCGGCGACACGCGCCTCAACGGCCGCACGACCGCTCGGCGCGTTGCCGCTTCCATACCCATGAATGGCAATCACGTCGCAAACGTCGTTGTGAATCTCGGTGTCGTGGCGGCTGCCGTCGGTCCAGACGCGCACGACCGGTGTCTCGTCCTCACGGATGGCAATTTCAGTTGCTGCCACGCCTGGCACGGCAAGCACCGCGCTACGCAGGTCTTCCACGGTCATCTCCATCCCCCCATGTCCGGCCCCTGAAGGCGTCAAGTCTATCGCGACGTTCGTGGCGTGGCGATTCCGGTTATGGCGCTGCCTTCACGCTCGCCTGCACCATGATGCAAGCCCTAGCCAGATAGGCGAACGAGCCCGCCTCGAGGTAATCGAGGACCGCTTCGTCCTCGGCGCCGGGCTGCACCCACACGTTCTCGATGCCGAGTTCTGCGGCCCGCTTCAAAACGCGCAACGTTTGGTGCGGCGGCACCACGATGTTCACGATGTCGGGCGTGACCGGAAGATCGCCGATGTCGGGATAGGCGGTGTCGCCGTCGACCTCGTCGCGTCCCGGGTTCACCGGGTACACCCGGTACCCCTTCGCCTTGAGGTCGCGGTAAATGATCGACCCATACTTCGTCGTGTTGTCGGTTGCACCGACAACGGCAATCGCCGGGTCGCCCTCGCTGAGCAGTGTTGTGATCGGATCCATGATCAGGGAACCCTAACGGCCGCATGGTGATTCCATGCTGCTCAGCCCTTCGATTCGGCCCCAGGGTTTCGGAACACGGTGGCCGCCGTCTCCAGCAGGATCTTCAGGTCGAGGCGGATGGATCGGTCGGCCACATAGGTCTCGTCGAGTCCGGTGCGCACCTCCATTGAGATCGTGTCCCTGCCGTGTACCTGGGCGTACCCGGTCACGCCCGGCTTGACGGTGAACCTCGGAGTGTCCAGGCCGACGAGATCGGCCTCGGCGGGCACTAGCGGTCGCGGCCCCACCAGCGACATCGACCCCTTGAGCACATTCCACAGGTTGGGGAGCTCATCGAGCGACCACCGCCGCAGCCTGGCGCCAACCGCAGTGACTCTGGAATCGTCAGCGATCCTGATCGTGTACTCATCATCCGGGGCCGCGCGCTTCATCGCCTCCAGGTGCTCGTGGAACACGGCAGGGTCGTGGTCGATCGCCATCGTGCGGAGCTTGACCATCCAGAAGTCCGTGCCTCCCCTTCCGGTACGCAGCTGCCGGAAAAAGGCCGGACCCGGCGAGTCCAGCCGCACCGCGAGCGCCGCAAGCGCCAGCACGGGGGCGAGCAGCACGATGGCGACGAGGGAGCCGCCGATATCCATCGATCGCTTCGCCACCAGATAGCCGTGCGAGATCTCGCCTTCACCACGATCGCGGGCGAGAGCTCCGGTAATCAGCGCCCCGAGCGCCACCGCTTCGCCGACAAGGAACGCAACCGTCACGTGAAGGATCGGATCGGAAATCGGCAGTACCAGCACCGCACCCGCAGCAATCAAAGCACTCAGCCATGCCAGAGCGAGCCTGGTTGGCTGGCTACGTGCCACCAGAACCTGTCCGATAAAGAGCGCAGATGCGGCCAGCACCACACCGGAGGCCGCCAGACCTGCGACGAGAGCGGTCGGCTTAAAGTCCTGCCCGAATGCGATCGCTACCAGAGTCGGCCCGATGAGGGCTCCGATGAAGCCGCCGACGACCGCAAGCGCCGTACCGGCGATACCGAGTCCCCGGGCCCATGAGCGCAGCTCGCGCTCTTCGCCGGTGGCCGCCATCTGGGTGAATGGCGGAAGGACCCTGGCGATGAGGTTGTAGCCGAGGGTCAGCGGGGCCCTGGCCAGGAGGAGCGTCGCAAACGTGATGGAGAATTGCACGTCGGTGGCACCGAGGCCAGCCGCTACCAGCGGACCGGCCAGGAGCAAGGCCTGGGAGGCGGCCGAGGACAAAACCAGCCCGGAGAGCAGGCCGCGTTCACCCATGGTGTCGATGTGTTCACCGGTGAGATCTCCCCGCGAGCTGGGCACCGGCTGCTCCGGCCGCTTCCACGGACGCCAGAGAAAGATGACCAGTGGCCCGAGCACCTGGGCCCAAGCGAAGCCCTGCACGGTCGCACCAATCATCACAACGCCGATAGCGAGCGCAAGGCGGAACAGAGAAGCAGCCGCGCTGACGTACCCATAGGAGCGGAACCGGCGATTGCCGGCCAGGTAACCCCGCCCCACAGCAAAGAAGAAGTGGAAGGAGACGGTACCGATGACGAACCAGACAAACGACGTGTCGCCGAGGAAGTAGCTGTCGGCCGCCAACCAGACGACGACGGCGCCCACGACGGCACTGGAGACGGTCAATGCCACCGCACGTATGGGCACCACCCAGCCCGTGGCACCGAGGGTGAGCCTCCGAATCACGAATTGCTCGATCGGCAACAGGATGATTACGAACGCGAGGAAGTGAGCGGTGAGCAGCGCTCCAATGGGTGCGAAAGCCTCCGCACCGAGGCTGTGGCCTCCGAGAAACTGGTAGGCGTAGGCGGCGAGACCGGCGACAAAGCTGCCACCAACGATGTCGAGGGTGCCGTCGGAGCGCATATAGGAATATCGAGTGGCGCTGGAGGGCGTCGACTCGGAGGGCTCGAAGTGGGTGGGATCGTCGGTCACAGGCTCATGTCACGAGGGCGATCGGGAGGTTACCCGGCCGCCCGGATCCTGCCGGTGATAGGCACGATTACTTGGGCGCTCGTTTTATCATGCGCCTGCTGTGACCGCCTCTTCCTTCGACTCCAACGCGCATCCACTGCTGGCGGCCGCCGCATCCGTTCTCATCCCCGGACTCGGGCAATGGATCGCCGGTGACCGGAGGAAAGCGAAGATCCTGCTCGCCATAGACGCGGCTCTCGTTCTGATCCTCGTCTTGTTCTTCAGAGACAAGGTTTCGGTCGCTACTGCTTTCTTCCGTCCGACCACCCTTGCCTTGATGATGGTTGGCAACATTCTCCTGCTCGCCTACCGGGTGTGGGCAGCCGACGATGCCTACCGCACCGCTTCCGATGGTGGCCGGTCGGTGGGCCGCACGGTCGGCATCGCAGCTGCGGTCGTCCTCGGCATGGTGCTGATCGCCCCGCACCTCGTCTTCGCTCGCTACGACCTCATCCAGTACGACCTGCTGCTATCGACATTCGACGGTGGCGAGACCGCAGGCGCCGACACCGAGCCGCCGTCGACATCGCCCCCTCCGGTCGGCACATCATCGGACGATCCGACCACGCTGCCACCGACGACCACAACCACGCTCCCCCCGCCTCCTCCTTGGGAGGAACTCGACCGCCTCAACATCCTGCTGCTCGGTGGGGACCTCGGGGTCGGGCGGTCCGGTATCCGAACCGACACCATGATCACGATGAGCATCGACCCGAAAACCGGCGAGGCGGCGATGTTCCAAGTGCCCCGAAACTGGACGTACGCCCCGCTCCCCGAAGGTATGGGGGTCTGGGACTGCGACTGCTATCCGGAGCTGATCAACGAGCTCTGGCTCGCAGGTGAACGGTGGCCGGAGGCGTTCTCCGGTTCGGGGTCTCCCTCGGAGAACGCGGTCAAGAGCGTGGTCTCGGAGTTCCTCGGCATCCCCATCCACTACTACGCACTGGTGAATCTCGACGGCTTCACCGACATCATCGATGCCATCGGTGGCGTAGACATCTATGTGCCGACCAGGATCGTCGACGACGAGTACCCGACACTCGACGGTGGCTTGACCCGCCTGGTCATCGAACCCGGCATGCAACACATGGATGGAGAGCAGGCCTTGTCGTATGCGCGAACCCGGCACCAGGACACCGACTACGCCCGCATGGGTCGACAGCGGTGTGTGATCGAAGCGGCGATGGAGCAGATGACGCCGACCGACCTGATCACCAGCTTCCCGGCCATCGCCGACGTCATCAAGCGTACGGTGACCACCGACATCCCGCTCGACCTGCTTCCCGAGCTCGTCGCCCTCTACCCGGAGATCGACCTCGAAGAAATCGTATCGATCCGGTTCATCCCTCCGACCTACCACTTGAGGTACCGCGACGATGGGAAGCGGGGTGCGATCGCCAATGTCGATCTCGTTCACGAGCACGTGCAATTGGTCCTCGAGGACCCGGAGCGAGCGGTGATCGAACTCGGTTTGGGTGAGAGCGAAGGTTGTCCCGAGCCACCGCCACCGACGGAGCCGAGTAGTTAGAGCGCGCACCGATAGATGACCGGATCTTCCTGCGAGCCCCTTAGTAGTTGGATGGAGAGGAGCTGCGACTTCCAACTGGAACTCGCCTACGGCAGGCGGGTCGCTTTCCGGTAGTACGTGGCGCCGTCGATTCGGGATTCGCTCGACCAAGGACCGAAGGTCTCGGCGATGTCTGCCTTGGACCGCATCGCCTCGGTCCGCCAGGCCTCCTGAAAGTCAGCCGGCGCCTGCCCGGGCTCGAAGACGGGACCGGACTTGAACATGTCCGGGTCATCGAACATCAGCGTCAGCTGTTCAGCGTTCATGTCGAGCGTGATCTCAAAGTACGGCTTGCCGGCCTTCGGGTTTGCCACTTCCGACTGCGGTCGGGAGGCCAGCGCCGAACCGTCACTCGACGGTGCCGGCGCGCCGGGCGCTGGCTTGTAGGTCTTCCAGTCCCGCATCACACTTTCCCTTGGAGAGCCTGTGGACAACTGATCGTACCCCGACATGGTGTCTGAAGAAAGCTCGAGTCTCAGTACGCTGCCTGGGTGGGACTGCTGCTGAGGATCGCCGGCAATGCGCTCGCGGCGTGGATCACGGTGTGGTTGGTACCGGGGCTGTCTTTCACCGGCGAGTGGTGGTGGTTCGCCGTTTTCGGGCTGGTGATAGGCCTGGTCAACGCATACATCAAACCAGCCGCAAAAATGTTGACGCTGCCATTACGCATGCTCACGCTCGGTCTGTTCACATTCGTCGTCAACGTTGCCCTCATGGTCGTCCTGATCTGGGTGGCGCAAGCCGCCGATATCGGTTTCACCAGCGATTCGTTCCTCGCCACCCTGCTGGGAGGAATGGCGCTGACCGTGTCCGCATCGATCCTGAACCGCTTCGTCGAGTGACGGGCCTCTCAACCCGCGCCCTGCGATACATCGCCGCCATATTCATGGCCCCCGGCCGATGGTGAGCGTGGAACCCGCCTTCGCCGCTCAGAGATCGAGCGGGTGGCGAGCATCGAACCCAGGTATGAGTCGCCCGGCCGCGTGCCCGATAGCTCAGCTGGTAAGCGTCGGCTGCACTACCTGGAAGACCCGGTCGGCAAACTCGAGCAGGCGCTCGGTCGCGGTCGGATCGCCTTCGAGCTCGGAGTAGAGAAGCCGGGTTCCCTGCCAGTCCTCCATATACCACTCGGACCCTGCCGGAAGGGGTTTGTTTATCAGATCATCGGCATCGAACGGCCAAGGGTTGCTGTAGAAGTACGGCTCGCCTCCCGGGAAGAACCCCAGGTTGAGCTGCGATGGATACTCGACCACCTCGCCGTCTTCTTCGAGGCGCTCGACCCGAGTCCCGAACCATTCAAAAGAGAGATCAAATCCGTGGGGCCACAGCTGGATGGGGCTGACCTCGCCTTCCAGCCGGGCTCGGTGCTCGACAAGCACGCCGTTGATCACGAGAAGAATTTCGTAGAAGGCTGTGGCAGCTTTTGCGTCGTACGGACGTGGCTCGTCGTTCTCGAACTTTCCCCGTTCGTATTCACCGTCGAGGCCCAACTCGGTTGCTGCATCGATGAGGGCACCGCCCAGTTCGGTCGCGGTGAGACCGTCGTCCATCGGCCACGTCCACCGTTGTCCGCCTGTAGATTCGAGCACCACCTCGTGGGTGTGGAGATCCATCCGGACCGTGGCCGTCGATCCGCCGGGCAGCGGGATCGGCTTGGTGGTCAGCCCGTCCGGTTCCACCTCCAACGCAATGTGCCACCACTTGTCGTGCGCCGCTATATGCACCCGCGCCAGGGCCGCCACTGCGTGGGAGTAGGCCTGCAGCGTTGCGCGTGTATCTTCCCAGTCCTCCGGCATCGGGGGCAGAGCAGCCATCTCCAGACCTCCTCGGTGTCTCGCACGAATCAATGCCCGTTTGAGGGGATTCATTCCCTAGGCGACATGGCTCTTCCGCAGACAGCGAACCCACCGAGCGACGCTCGGCGACCGTGGCTGAGCTCGACCGATCACTCCCAAAGCGCTTCTGGGTGGTCGCCGATGCGACTCCGATTCTCCCCCACTTCATGCGAGAGACGAAGACAGCTACACCGGCGACGCGGGCCCTGAGACGTGGCTCCAACCGAACCGGCCCTTGATACACAGGTTGCCTGCGGTGACCTCGTGGTCGAACGGGGAGGTCACCTTGACGATCTCGTTGTCCTGGACGTGAACGTCGAGATTGCAGCCGACGCCGCAGTAGGCGCAGATGGTCCTGGTCACCGTCTGCGCCTCTTCGTCCCAGGTGCCGGCCTGGCGCATGTCGTATTCGGTGGTGACGATGAGGGCACCGGTCGGGCAGACGGCCACGCAGTTGCCGCAGAAGACGCATGCCGAGTCGGGGAGGGCCACCCCGAACTCCGTCGAGATCGCTGCGCCGAAACCGCGGTCGGTAACCGAGATCGCATAGGTGTGTTGGGCGTCGTCGCCGCAAGCCGACACGCACCGATAACACAGAACGCATTTGGACAGATCCTGGACATAGAGGCCGTTGTCGGTGTTCACCGGGAGCTGGACCTCGGCGCGGGCCTCGCCGAACCGCTCCGGGGCGGCGCCGTACTCCTCAGCGAGCTCGAGCAGCTCGGGCGCCAGCGATAGGTCGACGGAGGAAGCGAGCAACTCGAGCACCATGCGCCTTGAGCGATCCACCCTCGGCGACCGGGTCTTTATCACCATCCCCTCTTCGACCTGTCTCGAGCAGCCGGGGGCAAGCACCCTGGCGCCTTCCACCTCAACGACACACAATCGACACGCATTCGCCGCGGTAAGGGTCTCGAGGTAGCACAGCGTTGGCACCTCGGTCCCCTGTTCGGCGGCCGCCTCCAGAATCGTTGCATCCACCGGCGCCTTCACGTCGACCCCATCGATGGTGATCTGCACGGTGTCACTCACTTCGACCCCCGATCAGCTGGAGGTCCAAGGCCGACTGGACGGCCTCGGCCGCCAGCTGTCCGAGGCCACAGATCGAAGCATCCCTGAGCACGGCGGCGAGGTCATCGAGTGTCTCCCGCTCCGCAGCTCCGTTGCCGAGCCGCTCCAGGGCCTCGACCTGGCGGATGGTCCCAACCCGGCACGGCACACACTTGCCGCAAGACTCGTCGCGGAAGAATCGAGCGATGCGGTCGACGATCAATTCCATGTCGGTTGCGGTATCGAAGACCACGATGGCGCCGGACCCAAGCGGCGGTTCCGTTCCGTGGTCGAGGGTGACTTCGAGATCGCCTGGGAGCAGGAACTTGCCGGCGGCGCCGCCTATCAGCACCGCCTGGATGTCGGATGTGGGTCCGCCGGCAGCATCGATGAGGGCGGCAACCGACACCCCCAGCGGCGCCTCGTACAGGCCGGGTTTGTTGATCGCGCCGGACATGGGAAACAGCTTGCTGTCCCCATCCTTGTCCATGGTGATAGCGATGGCACCAACCAGGGTCTCGACGTTGTTGACCACGGTTGGCAAACCGAACAGACCCTCCTGGGTCGGGAACGGAGGCTTGGCTCGCGGCTCGCCGCGAAGACCCTCGATCGAGTTGAACAGCGAGGTCTCCTCGCCGCATATGTAGGCGCCTGCGCCCCTCCTCACCTCGACATCGAAGGCGAACCCTCCCCCTGCGACGTCCTCACCGAGCAGGCCGGCCGTCCTGGTCGCCTCGATGGCATCGATCATGCGTCGTTCGGCGAGGGCGTATTCGCCACGCACATAGAGGAACCCGCGCTCGGCACCGGTGACGTAGGCGGCGAGGGTCATGCCCTCGATCACGGCGAACGGGTCCGCCTCCATCAGCACCCGATCTTTGAAGGTCCCTGGCTCCGACTCATCGGCGTTGCAGACAACGATCTTTTCCCCTTGCGCCTTGGCAACGGCTCGCCACTTGGCGACTGCGGGAAAAGAGGCGCCACCCCTGCCGCGCAACCGGGCGGCTTCGATACGATCAAGGACGGCGTCTGCTCCTTCGTCTAGGGCCCGGCTCAGCGCCTGGTAGCCGCCGGCCCCTCGATAGTCGTCGAGGCTCTCCGGGTTGACGGATCCGATCCTGGCCAGCAGGATCGACTCGCCGATCACACCGATATGGGTGTCCACCGCGGTGGGTTCGCCTTCGAGCACACCCTGCGGGGAAGCAGGTGCGATCTCGGTGCGCCGGAACCCTGGCTGCTGTATGAAGGCAACGGGTGCTTTCTCACACCGTCCCAGGCAGGGGGTTCGTTCCACCTCGATGCCGTCGAGCCCGGCGATCAGTTGGTCGGCGTAGGGACCGCACACGATGTCGTCACACACCCTGACCACCTCGACCCGCTCCTCGAAGGTGAACTGGTCGTAGAAGGCAGCGACGCCGTACCCTTCAGCCGGAGGAACCGTGAGCCGCTCACATGCGTAGCCGAGTCCGCCCTCGCTGATCCATCCCACCGCGTCATTCAGCGCGTGTAGCGCGGGGAGCAACAGATCGCGCCGGGTGGCGGCGGTGCGGCCACCGATCGCTGTTCGCCCCGGCGTCCCGCTGTTCTCGGCGAAGCCATGGTCGGCGAGCACACGGTCGATGGCGACTCGCTCCCGGTCGGAGGGCGGTGTGGTGACGTTTCTGAGATCCACCTACACCTCCCGCTCGATCCGCACCGCGGTCGCCTTGAACTCGGCCGTTCCCGATTTTGGATCCCAATCATCGAGGGTCAGTACGTTGACGTCGACCTCGTCCGGGTAATGCAGGGTCATAAACGCAAGACCTTCGCGCAGCCCGGTCTCGACCGCGACCGGCGCCACAACGGACCCGCGGCGCGAGGTGACCCTGGCCAGATCCCTGTCGCTGAGATCGAGGTGCTCGGCATCCTCCGGTGAGATGTCGATCGTCGCACCCTTGCGACGAGGTGCGCGGGACCGGCCGGTCTGGACCCCGGTGTTGTACGAGTCGAGGTGGCGCCCTGTGGTGAGACGGATGGGGTACTCGTCGCTCAGCTCGTCGATGGGTGGTCGCCATTCGACCACGGTGAAGGGCGCCGCCGGCCCGCCGCTTGGCTCCTCCCACAGCCGGCGGTGCAGGAACTTTGACCCGGGGTGGCTCTCGTCTGGGCATGGCCACTGCAGGCCGCCGAGGGCTTCGAGCCGCTCGTAACTCATCCCGGCGTGCCACGACGACAGCGACCGCAGCTCGTTCCACACCTCCTGTGCCGTCGTCGCCGGCCAGCCGTGGCCGAGACGATTTGCCATGGCAACGAGGATGTCTATGTCGTCGCGGGCCTCACCCGGCGGAACGACCGCCTTGCGCACCCGTTGCACTCGTCGCTCGCTCGAGGTGACCGTGCCCTCCGATTCGGCCCAGCCGACCGCCGCCGGGAACACGACGTCCGCCAGCTCGGCGGTGGCCGTCATCACGATGTCCTGGACCACCAGGCAGTCCAGCGACTCCAGGGCGTGGCGTGCCTTGGCGCCGTCCGCTTCCGACTGCGCCGGGTTCTCGCCGATGATGTACAGGGTGCGCAGATCGCCTCGCTCCATGGCGTCGAACATCTGGGCCAGGTGCCAACCGGGTTCGGCCGGGAGCTCGACTCCCCATCTGGCCTCGAACCTGGCGCGGCCGGAATCGTCGGCGACGTCTTGGCCTCCCGGCAGTTTGTTGGGCAGGGCACCCATGTCGCCGCCTCCCTGCACGTTGTTCTGGCCGCGCAGCGGCACCAGGCCCGACCCATACCGGCCGACGTGCCCGGTGAGGAGGGCCAAGTTGATCAGGGCAAAGACGTTGTCGGCCGCGGTGTAGATCTCGGTGGTCGCCGTATCATTAAAAAACTGGGAGGTGTCGGCCTTGGCGTAGGCGAGGGCGAGGTCTTGGATCGCCGATGCCGGTACCCCAGTAACTCGCTCCCCCTCGTCAAGTGTCCACGGCTCGACTGACGCCCGATACTCATCGAACCCGGTGGTGGCATGGGCGATGAATGCCTGGTTGTGCAGGTCTTGAGCGATGATCTCGCGGGCGATGGTGTTGGCCAGCGCGATGTCGCTGCCGACGTCGATGCCGAGCCAGTGATCCGCCCAGGCCGTCGACGAGGTGCGTCTGGGGTCGATGGCGTACATGGTGGCGCCGTTGTCGATCCCCTTGAGCAGATGGTGGAAGAAGATCGGATGCGCCTCGCGCGCGTTCGATCCCCACAAGACGATGAGGTCCGTGGTTTCGATCTCTTCGTAGGAGCTGGTTCCGCCGCCCGCTCCGAACACTGCCGTCAGACCGACGACGCTGGGTGCGTGTCAGGTGCGGTTGCAGCTGTCGATGTTGTTCGAACCGATGACGGCGCGGGTGAACTTCTGTGCCATGAAGTTCATCTCGTTCGTCGTCTTCGAGCAAGAGAACATGCCGAAGGCCGTCGGGCCGTGCTGGTCGATGGCGCTTCGGAACCCCGCAGCAGCGCGGTCGAGGGCCTCGTCCCAGGTGGCGGGCCGAAGTGCCCCGTCGTCGCGAACATAGGGCTGGGTCAGACGTGTCGAATCCAAGTCATCACCTCCTTTCCGGGGCCGATGCTAGGAGTCCTTGGCGGCGGAGGCTTTGCACAAACGCGCCGGCTCTTCAATGCCCTTGACTGTCGCTTCACCGCCCCTTCGAAGACGAACGCCTTGCCCAGTCCGCGACTTGCGACTTGCGACTCGCGACTCGCTACTCGCGACTTAAGAGTTGTCGTTGATCATCGTCATCCGGTAGGTGATGCCACCCGGCCCCATCGTCTCCACCTTCACCGGCATCCCCGGTTTGTCCATCGCAAACCAATACGTGTCCGAGGTCGGCCCATCGGTGACCGTGTACCGCTTGCACTGAAGCGCACCCATGGGTGTCTCCAGAACCTCCGATTGGATCTCCGTTTGTTCAGCGGAGAAGGAGGCGTGGGCCTGGAACTCCTTCCAGCGGGTCCGCAATTGTGAAGGCGGGTCCATCGACTCACCTTCCATCGTCAACGACTCGGTTTCGTGGTCGGCCCCCTCGTCGTCGACGGTCACAAAACGGTTGATGGTGACGAACGGATCGGCATCGGGTGGCTCGACGAGCAGCCCGATGGTTCGTCCCGCCGGACAGCCTTGTCGGATTTCGTCTGCGGTGAAGGGTGTCTGAGCGTGTCCTGGTTGGACCACCCGTGGGTCTTCTGTGGGTGCAGCCATCGAACGATCCTATCGACGGGCGGCTGGTGCGGGTAAAGGCATTGGTTCAGCAGCGTCATCTTGTTCAACGCCTTGGGCCCGATATACTGCAGCGCACGTAACGCGTTCATCCAGAGCGGTGGAGGGACAGGCCCTACGAAACCGCGGCAACCAGCTCCTGAGAGCACGGTGCCAACGCCTGATCGATGAGCAGCCAACAGCGGGCTTCCGCTCGAGGCGCTCAGAGCGCGCCGAGAAGAGGAGTTCGTTGTGATCGAAACCGCCGGTACCCATTTTGTCCATCTGATCGGCTATCCGCGCATCGGATCCAAGCGCGAGCTGAAGTGGGCCCTGGAGCGCCACTGGTCGGATCGGATCGATCGCGCCGAGTTCGACAGCAGGATCGACGAGCTGCACCGATCGCACCTCGACGAGCAACGGAAGCTCGCCGGAGCCGCCACCGACGACTTCTTCCTGTACGACGAAGCCCTGGAGACGGCGATGATGTTCGGCCTGGTTCCGGAATGGGCCAGGGAAGACGACTCGTTTGAGGTGCTGACCAGCCTTGCACGCGGCCGACCCGACCACGAAGCGTGGGAGATGACCAAGTGGTTCGACACCAACTACCACTATGTCGTTCCCGAGATCACCGACCTCCCCGAAGGCTTCGACCCATTGCCATGGCGAGATCCCCTCGACGACTCCACCTGGGTGATCCTCGGCCCCTACAGCCTTACCAAGCTGAGCAAGCTTGCCTGTGATCCCGAGGAGTTCGCCGCAGCCGCCGGAGCGGTGTTGTGGGAGTGGGTGCGGAGACGGGCTGCGGCGCATCCCGGGTTCCGGATCCAGATCGACGAGCCGTGTCTGGGCTTGGCTCTCGACGGGACGGACCGGACGGTCCTCGCTGCCGCCTACGCCACGGTGGAAGACCTGGGACTTGCCTCATCGCCCCTGCTGACGGTGCAGTTCGGCGATGCGGATCAGAACACCATCGCCCTCCTCGGAGGCGCCGGTTTCGCCGTGCAGATTGCTCTGGAGGCGCTGCCCGGCCTCGCCGAAACCCCTGCCCTCTCCGCTCAGCCCGCTCTGCTGGTGTCGGTTGCCGACGGTAGGAGTGTGTGGCCCGACGACTTCACCGACGTCGGGGCGTCATTGGCGGGTGCTGCCCTGGGACGGGACGTGTATCTCACCGCGACGACGTCGCTGATGTTCCTGCCATACACCGTGGAGGATGAGGACCTACCGGACGGCTTCCAGTTCGCCAGGGAAAAGGCCGCAGCCCTCGCCGCCCTGGCCGGTGCCCTCGAATCCGGGAGCGAAGTCGTCGCTCCGCACCTCACCGTCCCCGAGTTCCCGGCCCTGTCCGAGCCGCCGTTGCGAACCCATCGCGACGAGCGCAAGGCGGCCCAGGCCGATCTGGATCTCCCCCGGTTCCCGACCACCACCACAGGGAGCCTCCCGCAGACCGCAGCGGTGAGGAAACTCCGCACCGACCTGCGCAACGGAGAGATCGACCGGCAAGGGTACGAGGCCGCCATCGACGACCGGATTCGGCGGGCTATCGAGTGGCAGGAGCAGCTCGGCCTCGACGTGCTGGTGCACGGCGAGTTCGAACGCTCCGACATGGTGGAGTACTTCGCCGAAAAGATGGACGGTTTCCACACGACCCGAAGCGGCTGGGTCCTGTCGTATGGCAGCCGCTGCACCCGGCCACCCATCCTGGCCGCCCCGCCGTCCATCACCGAGCCGATGACGGTGCGGGAATGGAGGGTCGCTCAAGACGCAACCCAACGACCGGTGAAGGGAATGCTGACCGGGCCGGTGACCATCGTGAACTGGAGCTTCCGCCCACCCGGGGTGCCGGACGATCTTCTGTTCTGGGCGGTAGCCGGACCGATCGCAGACGAGGTCGATCACCTCGTCGACGCCGGGGCCCGCATCGTTCAGATCGATGAGCCTGCGGTGAGAGAGCGGTGGCCTCTCCCCACCGAGGACGCCGCCACCCAGCGAGCGGTGTACGCCAGCGGGGTGCGGGCCGCCCTCGGACGCGTCTTCCAGGCACCGCCGCGGATTCAGCTGCACACGCATATGTGCTACGGGGACTTTGGCGACATCGTGCCGCTGTGGGCCGATACCGGTATCGATGTTGCCTCTATCGAGTTCTCCCGCTCCAAGGACGACAGCTACATCCGAAGCTTCTACGACCTGTACCAGGACGGGCACCTGCAGATCGGCCCTGGAGTATTCGATGTCCACAGCCCACATACCCCGGGTTCAGGGATCATGGAGGATCGCCTTTCCCACTTCCTCGGCTTCATGGACGCTGAGGACGTCTGGGTGAATCCCGATTGCGGACTGAAGACGCGCAGCTGGGACGACATCGAAACCCAGCTCACTGATCTGGTAGCGGCAGCACGCGACCAACGCGGTGAGGTAGAGGTGGCTTGATGCTGCCAAGGCCGAGTTGTGGGGGCGACATGATCGAGGGGGCGATGCGATGCGGGTGACCGAACATCTCGAGCGAGCCGACGAGCCGGTCATCACCTTTGAGATCATCCCGCCGCGGCGCGGCGGCGATCTCGACAGCCTGCTCCAGTTGATCGAGGACCTCAGCCGACATCGGCCGCCGTTCATCGACATCACCAGCCACTCAGCCGAGGTCATCTACGAGGAGACGCCCACCGGACTCCAGAAGCGAGTGAAACGAAAGCGACCCGGCACCCTCGGCATCTGCGCTCTCATTCAGCACAAGTTCCAGATCGACGCCGTCCCCCACGTTCTCTGCGAAGGTTTCACCAGGGAGGAGAGCGAGGACTTCCTCATCGAGCTCCATTACCTTGGCATCGACAACGTGCTGGCGATCCAAGGGGATTCCGCCGGTTACACCAAGCCCCTCGAACACGGGCGCACCCGCAACGACCATGCCAGTGAGCTCATCGCGCAGATCGTCGACATGAACAAAGGCATGTTTCTCGAGGATCTGCTCGACGCCTCGCCGACCGATTTCTGCATCGGGGCCGCCGGTTACCCGGAGAAGCACTTCGAGGCACCAAACCTGGAAACCGATGTCGGCTGGGTGAAGCACAAGGTCGAGAGCGGCGCCGAGTACATCGTTAGCCAGATGTTCTTCGACAACGACCATTTCTTCCGGTTCGTCGACGAGTGCCGTCGACACGGCATCACCGCACCGATCATCCCCGGGCTCAAGATCCTCAGGACCAAACGACAGCTCACCAGCATCCCGAAATTCTTTCACTGCGACATCCCGCCCGCGCTCGCCGACGAAGTCTCGGCCGCCGAGCCGGACCGTGTGCGTGATATCGGTGTCGCTTGGGCAATCGAGCAGAGCCAGGCACTGCTCGCCGCCGGTGTCCCATCGCTGCACTTCTACGTGATGTCGAGCGCAACCGCGGTCAACCAGGTCCTGGGCGGCCTCTACCTCTGACGTCCGTTGCCGACCCACCGGTCTATGTGCTTGGGCGTACCTCGGTATGCCCAGACACGCACGACGAGAGGCACAGGCGGCTAGGACTCGGTGGCCCAGATCTCGTCGAGATGGTCCTTCAACCCATCGGCGCGGCTGATGACCGTGTAGCCGAAATGCTCGATCGGGGATGGGACTGAGCCCCAGGACGCATCCGGACCGAAGAGGAGGCTCGAATCCCATACGGCACCCCCTCCACCGCGGAACTCGAAGCCGATCTCGTCTCGATGGTCGAAGAACCACCGACCAACGACGCCGGTATCGTCCCAGTACTCGACGACTCGTTGGTCGTCGAGTATTTCTGGATTCCATGAGCCCCGGGAGTCGTTTGGCAGGTGGTGCGACCACACCACGTACACGCTGACCGATGCACCGGGGTTGGCGTCTAGGACTTGTGCTTGCACCCACCTGGCGCCGCGTATACAGATCGGTCAGGTAGGTGACAGCAATAGGAGCAGTCGGGGATTGCCGGTATCGGCGTTGAAGGCTGTTGCCAGCTCGTCGACCGACGATAGTTCCTCGAGTTCTCCCGCCGCGATCGCCTCGCTGATGGGCGGAGAGCAGGCGGTGGCCAGGATCGCAACCGCGAGTAGCAACCAAACGAGGCGTGGACCGTTCGCTCTGGCCATGCGGAGTTGAACGAAGGCGGCCCCCGGCGAGTTCCGGATGCCTTGGCTGGTGCCAGCTCGGGAGCACACCCACGACGTCTATGGCAGGCAGGGGCGACGGCAGAGGTGGGTACCCTCCCCAGTGTGTGGGGCCCGTAGCTCAGTTGGTTAGACGAGGTAGCTTCGAGCAAGCGGAACCCAATGAAATGAAGCTGATCAGTGCAGCGCCGCTCGAAGCTACCTCGAAGCGGACGAATGAGTCCGCTGCTCTTCTCTGCTCCGTACAATCCAAAGCGGGGCCCGTAGCTCAGTTGGTTAGAGCAGCGGACTCATAATCCGTCGGTCCCAGGTTCGAGTCCTGGCGGGCCCACCGACAAAAACCTTGTGCTATATGGGTTTTGGCTCATCGCTTACGAGCGGGATTACGCCCAGGCCGCGCCCAGGCCGCGGTGAGGCCGCGAGATTTTGGAGCGCCACCTCGCGCGAATGGTCCAGTCGGATTGCCAGTTCCTCCATTT